>NZ_JBITPF010000041.1:0-105279 GCF_050468025.1 Neobacillus sp. NRS-1170
ATTCTATTTCTTTTAATTTTCTCTCTAACTCTTTCACCTTTTTATTATCATTTTTAGGTTGAGAGGATGTGTGAGAACGTTGGTTTTCTAAACCAATCTTCCCCTTATCCTTATACGCATTAACCCAACGGTTTACGGTATCACGGTGTAAATTTAAACCGTTCGCAACCTCTATTACTGATTTCTTAGATTCTAATATTTGAAGTACCGCCTCCAACTTAACTTCGGCACTAGTATGTGAAAATGAACGTTTCTTTGTCATGATATTTCCCCCCTAAAAATGTCAGTCTGTCGTATCTTCATACTATCTTATATGTCCATTATAAGGGGGGGCAACCATTACCACCATACGAAAATTGTCGAATTGAATTTAATAAAAAGCAAAAAGCCGCCATGTCTGGCGACTGCTTTTAATGATCGTGAATTCGTCAATTGGTCAAGCCAGCGTTAAGCAATTCCAGCCTTCATTAGCATTCCATCCAAGGGACGATCCATATTATTTTCCATCCATTTTGCAATTTCAATCAGTTGGTTCAGATTTGTTCCGGTTTCAACTCCCATACCGTTGAACATATTGACCATATCTTCTGTGCAAACATTTCCAACTGCTTTTGGGGCGAAGGGACATCCGCCAAGTCCGGCAATGGAAGAATCAAATTTTCTTACACCTGCTTGATAGCCTGCTAGAGTATTAGCAAGACCAAGACCGCGGGTATTATGGAAGTGAAGTCCGAGTGAAAGCTCTTTTCCGAATTCATCATAAAAGGCTGTAACCACATTCTGTACTTGAAATGGATTCGCCATCCCTGTTGTATCCGCCAACGTAATTTCTGAACAGCCTGCTTTCATAAATTTCTCAGCCACGACTAGGACTCTAGATAATGGAACTTCTCCTTCAAACGGGCATCCGAATGCTGTACCTAGGACTCCAGCCACTCCTTTATTAGTTGCGGCTCCCTCATGGATGACCTTTGACAGTTCTTCAACAGCCTGCTCGACTGTTCTTTTGGCATTTTTCAGGTTAAAGGCATTACTTGTTGCGGTAACGACATGCAAATAATCAACATTTGTTTTCAGTGCGCGCTCCAGTCCTGACCGGCTTAATACAAGTCCTCCATACCGGACATCCTTTCTATTTGGCAATAGCTTTAATACTTCTTCGGCATCTGCCATTTGAGGTACCACTTTGGGATTTACAAAAGAAACTGCTTCAATATTTCGAATCCCTGCATCTATTAATCTTGTGATTAACTCAACCTTCGTTTCAGTGAATATCATTTTGCATTCATTTTGCAGTCCATCACGCGGGCCTACCTCACAGATTTCTATCAATTTACAGCCTCCTTTACTTTTCTAATCTCCTCAATTTGTTCAAGATGCCTTAAAACATGGTCGCGTCCCTGGAAAATATGTTCATGCATCGCTATTCGGGCGCGCTCAGGTTCTTTATTTTTAATAGCTTCGAGGATGGTTTTGTGAACTTCTAAAGATTGTCTAAGCTGAAAATCGTTATACCAATAGAAGGATCTGAAAACAATGGGTACAACCACTACTTTTGAAATATGAAAATGAATATGTGAATTGTTGGAGGCCGCTACGATGGCATCGTGAAATTTTTGGTTAACCTTAACAATATCCTGTGTCGTGGCCAAATCTGATTCAATATAACGATCAACTGCTTTTTCATATAATTCAATAGCTTCTTCCATTTCGGTTATATGTTTGTCAGTTCTGTGGATGGCTGCCTGGCTTGCAGCATAGCTTTCAAGCAATGTCCTTAAATCATAAATTTGTTTAATATCCTCTTTCGTGAAATGTCTAACACTTACTCCTCGTTTTAAAGGAACCACTAATCCTTCCGCTTCCAGTTGTTTAATGGCTTCTCTGACCGGGGTTCGGCTTAAGCTCATTTCCTTTGCGAGTGATTCTTCCCCGAGTCTCATACCCGGTTCAAATTTCCCTTGAATAATCGCATCTTTTATAAATTCGTATGCATCCATGTTAACACCTCATCACTATTGTATACAAACTGAAATTAGAATTCAATTAATATTCTGAAAATAAAACAAATAACACCTAAACTACCGTATTTTATACAAGATTCCAAAATTTATAAAAAATTTTTATTGACTTAATGTATACAAAGGATTAAATTTGTATACAAGATTATGAAAATTTAGATTAGTGGATTTTCTACAGAAGAAGGGAGAGGTCGCATTGATTTTGACTGAAGAAAGTACGATGACTGAAACAAGGCTGCCTTTAGAAGATGTACGCGTAATTGAGCTTGGCACTCTTTTAGCAGGACCATTTTCCGGCAGGCTTCTCGGAGATTTTGGAGCTGAAGTCATTAAAGTAGAGCCTCCTGGCATGTCAGACCCGATGAGAAATTGGGGAAAGTCTAAAGATGGAGTAGGACTTTGGTGGCCTATTCAATCAAGAAATAAAAAATCGATTACCTTGAATTTACGCGAGGAAGAAGGCCAGAAGGTGTTAAAGGAACTGGTCAAAGAAGCGGATGTGCTAATTGAAAATTTTCGCCCTGGGACAATGGAAAAATGGAACCTATCCTATGAAACTTTATCTGAAGTTAATCCAAAATTAATAATGGTTCGTACTTCAGGTTATGGACAAACAGGTCCATATAAGCATCGCGCAGGATTTGGAAGTGTGGGTGAAGCAATGGGCGGGCTGAGAAATGTAACCGGTTTCCCGGACCGTCCGCCTTCGAGAATTGGTATCTCCATTGGAGATACTTTGACGGCTCTTTTTGCTACGATAGGCTGTCTTGTTGCCTTGCATGAACGAAAGCATTCGGGCAGGGGGCAGGTTGTAGATACGGCTTTATATGAATCTGTGTTTTCGATCATGGAAAGCATTATCCCGGATTACCTGCTGGCGGGTTATGTTAGGGAGAGAATGGGGAACATTCTTCCTGGTGTAGCTCCATCGAATATTTATTTTACAAAAGACAAGACCTATATCGTTATTGGTGCAAATGCTGATGGTGTTTTCCGCAGGCTTTGCGAGGCAATGAATCAGCCAGAATTAGCAGATGATCCTCGTTTTTCTACCCATAATGGAAGAGGGGAGAATATGAAGCTTTTAGATTCCATGATTGAAGAGTGGACAAAATCACTTCCAGCTAAAGAAGCACTCGCCATTCTAGAAGAAAAAGGTGTACCATCGGGATTGATTTATACGGCAAAGGACATTCTTGAAGATCCTCATTATCAGGAGAGGGAGATGATCATAAAGGTCGATCATCCTGAATTAGGAGAGTTCCCTATGCCAGGAATCGTTCCCAAGTTAAGCAGGACACCTGGCGAGGTCAAGCATCCAGGCCCTGAAGTGATGGGGAAGCATAATCACGAGGTGTATCAGAAGCTGCTAGGATTCACGGAAGAAAGATTAAGAGAATTACAGGAAAAGAATATCATTTAGGGGGCTGAAAATGGGTAAGACCTTATACGAAAAAATTTGGGAAAAGCATGTTGTGGCGGAAGAAGCAAATCAGCCTTCCCTATTGTATATTGATCTTCATTTAATTCATGAAGTAACCTCACCACAGGCATTT
Organism: Neobacillus sp. NRS-1170; assembly: GCF_050468025.1. Classification (NCBI taxonomy): domain Bacteria; kingdom Bacillati; phylum Bacillota; class Bacilli; order Caryophanales; family Bacillaceae; genus Neobacillus; species Neobacillus sp. NRS-1170. The sequence goes on from NZ_JBITPF010000041.1 coordinate 3,578, forward strand.
GAAGGGTTGAGAAGCCATAACCGGAAGGTGAGAAGACCGGATTTAACCTTGGCAACCATGGATCATAGCATTCCTACCACAAACCGGTCTTTGCCGATCAGGGATGAAGTGGCGAAGAAACAGGTTGAAGCACTTGTAGAAAATTGTAAGGAATTCGGGATCAAGCTGTTTGATTTGAATAGCCGGTATCAGGGGATTGTCCATGTAATCGCTCCGGAATTGGGGGTAACACAGCCGGGGCAAACCATTGTCTGCGGAGACAGCCATACTTCCACACATGGGGCATTTGGCGCCCTTGCCTTTGGAATTGGGACAAGTGAAGTGGAACATGTATTTGCCACCCAAACCTTGCAGCAATACCAATCTAAAACATTAGGAATTCATGTAAAAGGATCTTTGCCACAAGGAACGACGGCAAAAGACCTGATTCTCTCGATTATAGGAAAATTCGGTCATGATTTTGCAACCGGTTATGTCATTGAATACCGTGGTGAAGCGATTCGTAACTTATCCATGGAAGGGAGAATGACGGTTTGCAATATGACCATTGAAATGGGCGCCAGAGCAGGGCTGATTCAGCCGGACGAAAAGACTTTTGCCTATCTGAAAGGCCGGACCTTTGCCCCAAAGGATCAAGAATGGGAAGAGGCTCTATCAGCATGGAAAGGATTTTACACGGATGAAGATGCGGTTTTTGATTTAGAAATAGAATTTGATGCTGATGAAGTGATTCCCCAAGTAACATGGGGAACGAATCCAGGCCAGGTTGTTGGAGTAACGGAAAAGGTCCCTTCATTGGAAAACCTTCCTGAAAGCCAATGTCGACCAGTAGAAAAAGCCTTGGATTATATGGGGCTTACACCTAATACGCCAATGACTGATTTACAAATCAATAAAGTGTTTATTGGGTCTTGTACAAACAGCCGTATTGAAGATTTGCGTAATGCGGCTAGAATCGTAAACGGTTACAAGGTAGCTGATCATGTAGAAGCTCTCGTGGTCCCTGGTTCACAGCTAGTAAAAAGACAGGCTGAGGAAGAGGGATTGGATCAAATCTTTTTGCAGGCCGGATTTCAATGGCGTGAAGCCGGATGCAGTATGTGCCTTGGGATGAATGACGACATCGTGTCACCTGAAGAACGCTGTGCCTCGACCTCCAACCGGAATTTTGAGGGGAGACAAGGCAGAAATGCCAGAACCCATTTGGTTAGTCCGGAGATGGCAGCAGCAGCAGCGATTGCCGGCCATTTTGTAGATGTAAGAAAGTGGACGGCCACAGAAATGAAGGAGGTCAGCAGTTAATGAATGCTTTCACAAGCTTTAAGGGAACTGTAGCCCCTCTTGATGCCGTGAATGTGGATACAGATGCCATCATTCCAAAGCAATTCCTAAAAAGAATCGCGAGAACAGGTTTCGGGCAATTCCTTTTTTATGATTGGCGTTATGAAAATGGAAAAGAGAAGGCAGATTTTGTCCTGAACAAGGAACCATACCGAAATGCTCCAATCTTACTTACCCGCAAAAATTTCGGATGCGGTTCATCGAGAGAGCATGCGCCATGGGCCCTTGCGGATTATGGAATCCGAGTGATCATTGCACCGTCCTTCGCCGATATTTTCTACAACAATTGCTTTAAAAATGGAATCTTGCCCGTCTTGTTAAGCGATGAAAAAGTCGAGGAGTTATTTCAAAAAACGGTCAGGACAAAGAGCTATCAGTTATCAATAGATTTAGAAAATCAAAGTTTAACAGACAATGAAGGATTTGAGTGTTCATTCCAAGTCGCTCCATACCGAAAAGAGCTTTTGTTAAAAGGACTGGACGAAATTGGCTCATCCCTTCAATATGAACAACAAATTGCCTCCTATGAGAAACATAATAAAGTTTATTATCGTTTAGATTCTCACATTTAATTTATTTTAATAAAAGTCGTTTAGTTTCGAGGAGGATTATGATGAGTTGGAAAAAAACGTTGAAATTTAGTAAGGTTGCTGCTCTAGGTTTGTCTCTTTTGCTGATAGCGTCAGGGTGCGGTGCAAAAGAATCAGCGGCTGGTACCACTTCAAAAGGTAAAGGTGAAAAGAAATTAGATGAAATTTCGATTACGGTCACGCACTATCCAACTGGCCTATATGCGGTTCCTTATGATGTAGGGATGGAGAAAGGTTTTTTTGAGGAAGAAGGAATCAAAATTAATAAGATTGTTGGCAGCAACGGTGGAGGAACAACCGTTAGGAACGTTTTATCCGGTGATCTTCCATTTGGTGACGTGTCAGCGTCTGCCGTACTTCAATCTTATTTAGCAGGTGCCCCATTGAAAATTGTAAGCGGAGGGGTACAAAGTGTTGGGGATGTAGTTTTTGTCACTAGAAAAGATGCCAAGATTGACAAAGTTGAAGATATGGTCGGGAAAAAATGGTCGTTTACGAACCCAGGATCTGTGTCAGAGACGACATCACAGCTGGTTTTTAAAGCCGCGGGGATTGATCCGAAGTCCTTGAAACTAGTGGCATCCGGTGGCGTAAGTGAGGGATTAACTCTACTCGGAGCAGGAGACGTAGACTCAGCACTGATGTTAGAACCAGCTTATTCGGTTCAAAAGGATGACTGGAAAACGTTGGTACGAGTATCTGATTTGGTCCCTAAATACCAACAAAGCTTACTCATTACGAGTCCGCAGCTCATTAAGGAAAACCCAGGTCTTGTTAAACGATTCATCGCTGCCTATCAGAAATCGGTAGAATGGACTTACGCGAATCCTGAAGAAGCAGGTAAGATTTTTGCAAAGTCAGCGGAAATCGACGAAAAAGCCTCTGTGGCCGCTATTATTAATCTTACAAAAGCAAAACACTGGGGCAGCAAAATTGAGGTAGATGCGATCAATAATGTGGTAAAGGGTATGCAAATGGCTAATACATTAAAAAAAGGACAGGAAATTGTATGGGATGAAGTTTTAGACATGAGGTTCCTGCCAAAAGACCAAAGGCTGGATCCATCCCAATTAGATTCTAATAAATAATATTTTCTAGTGACAGCGGTCTGGGTGGCCGCTGTCATTACGATAAAGTAAAAAGGGGCGGAGAATGATGTCTGAACCATTAATGAAAGTGGAAAATTTAACAAAAGTGTATACAAGCGGCTCAAAAGATGTGGTTGCTTTAAAGGATATTAATTTTACTGTACAAAAAGGGCAATTTATCTCGATTGTAGGCCCGAGCGGATGTGGAAAAACAACCTTGCTGGAAGTATTGTCCGGCCTGCGATTGGCCTCTTCCGGTTCGGTTAAAATCAAAGGTGAAGCTGTAACGGGCCCGCAGCCGTCCATTGGGATTGTTTTTCAAGAGGAGTCTACTTTCCCTTGGAGAACGGTGGTAGAAAATGTTGAGTTTGGACTTCAAATGCAAGGCAAACCTAAGTCAGAGTATCGTGAAAAGGCCTTAAAAATGATTGAGCTCGTAGGTTTAAAAGGCTTTGAAAATTCTTATCCGCATCAATTGTCAGGCGGGATGAGACAGCGAGTAGCCATTGCGCGAACGCTTGTGACCGAGCCGGAAATCGTGGTCATGGATGAGCCGTTTGGCGCACTAGATGAACAGACTCGGCTGATATTAGGAGGAGAACTTTTAAAAATTGTTGAAAAAACAAAGGCTACGGTCGTACTCGTAACGCATAGCATTCAGGAAGCGGCCCTGCTTTCAGACAAAATTGTCGTCTTGTCGGCTAGACCAGGCAGAATTAAGCATCTGATTGAAAGTTCATTACAAAAACCACGTGATGCCCAAGCTTTGACAACTCCTGAATTTGCAGAAATTACTCAAAAGCTTTGGTCCAGCCTGGAGGAAGAATCCTTAACGAAAAAATCAGTACTCGAGTATAAGGAAAACAAGGTGGTTGGACAATGAGCCTGCATAGAGTTGTCCAAATTCTCATTGTTGTGCTCCTTTTAAGCTTATATGAAATTGCTACACGTATGTTATGGCTGGACCCGTTTACCTTTACTCCCTTTTCCACTATGTTTATGAACATGATTGAAAGTTTAAGTAATCCTGATTTCCTAACGAATCATTTTGGGATTACAGCACTGGAAATTCTGGCTAGCTTTATTGGAGCAATGGTATTTGGCATTCTACTTGGAATCATTCTATGGCGTTCAGATTTAGCACATCATGTTCTTCAACCGTACTTAATGCTATTTTATGCAATTCCTTTTTTTGCTTTATATCCTATTTTTATTAGTGTTTTAGGGGTTGGACCATTACCGGTCATCATCATAGGAATGCTGTTTTCGATGCCGGCTGTGATCACCAACACTGCTATTGGGTTTCGGGAAATCCGTAAATCGCTGGTGAAGGTTGGTTACTCCTTAAATCTATCGTTCCGCCAAATGCTGATCCATATTTATTTTCCTGCAGCATGGCCGTTCATTTTTACAGGAATTAAACTCGCGGCAGCTTATTCGATCATCGGTGTAATTGCAACGGAGTTTATCCTGTCTTCACGCGGGATCGGCTATATCATTTCATATGCTTATAACAACTTTGATATTAAAGGGATGTATGGTTCTGTACTCCTCGTCATTATGATTGCTTTAGTGGTAAATTTTGTTCTTGGTTTAATCGAAAATAAAGTGTACAAAAGAAACATGTAATGGCGTGGTTGAAGAACATGCATGGAAAGAGAGGAGAACTTGATGAATACCATCACTTCAGGTCAAAAGTGGTATAAAGTTGGAAGATATATGGTCCCTATCATCATTCTTTTGTTTTGGCAAATTATTTATCAGATCATAGGTGCACCAGCGATGGCTTCTCCGGTGCAAAGTTTTGCTGATTTAGGAGGAAATTTCTCCAATTGGTTGGGGGATATAGGGAATACGCTTATGACTCTGTTAATTGCATTTATTATTGCGTCCGTATTTGGTGTCATTCTTGGTTTTTTTATTGGATTAAGCCCCTTTTGGACTAAAACATTATCACCTTTGCTATTAGGGCTATATTCCATTCCAAAAGTGACCCTTTATCCCATTTTTCTATTAATCTTCGGATTAACGATGCAGGGAAGAGTTGCATTCTCTGTCTTTCACGGTATCTTTCCAATTATGATTATCTGTATGGAAGCAACAAGAACGATCCCTGCCATTTATCTTAAATTGGCAAAATCCTACCAAATGAGCTTTATACAAAAAGCAAGGCAAATTCTAATCCCCGCAATTATGCCTCAGTTAGTGGCAGGGCTTCGTATGGGCTTTAGTCTGTGCTTTTTAGGATTAATTTTAGCAGAGATGTTTGCTTCCTATGAAGGACTCGGGCATCGTTTAGTACATTATATGTCTCTGAACGAACCAGCTGCTATTCTGGGGCTGATAATCATTATTATTTTTATTGCCTTTTTCTTTACCTTCCTATTTCTTCTCTGGCAGGAAAAGAACGAACTAAAGATTGGCAAGCGTAATATGAAAATTTCGTAATGTTTGCGGGAGGGAAGTGTTTAGTTACTTCTCTTTTTTTTTCGTTGTAAGACAGATGAATAAGGTTTCCAAAAAGTTTTACAGCAGTCGATGGGACATTGCTTGAAGTAATCTTTGAAGTTTTGTCCCATAAAAGCAGTCTATATGACATTTCGTGAAGAAATCAAAGAGGTTTTGTCCCATAGAAACAGTCTATGGAACATTTCGAGCTGACTTCAATACAGCTTTGTTCCATAGAACCAGTCTATGGGACATTTCATGAAGAAATCAATGAGGTTTGTCCCCATAGAACCAGTCTATGGGACATTTCATGAAGAGAGCGAAGTGGTTTTGTCCCATAGACTTCCATTCAAACGTGAACGTACTTAATCCTGCCAAATCGAATCCAAAAATGCCGAGCTTTTGTAGTCAAATTACTTATTTTGTCGAAATCATAGTGATTTTGTCCAATCAATACTTGTCTTTCGCAATACATATAAAAATGAAAGAAGAATATTTTTCAGTTAGGTGGTGAAAAGTATGGGTTGGTACGGATTCGGCGGTTATGGCTACGGCGGCTACGGCTATGGCGGCGGCAGCTTTGTGTTAATCGTAGTATTGTTCATTCTGTTAATCATCGTTGGTGCTTCATTCTTGTAATGGGCTAACCAGGTGAAGAGAGGGCACGATTCAAATTAGAATCGTGCCCTTTTTTATTTTTGATAAAAAGACGATTTAAATCAAGGCTTATCCTTTCTGAAAAAAGAGGAACAGGCTTCACTGTTTGTCAATAAAATGAAACTAGCTAACTCGTACGAATATGGGAGTGGAATTATGGGTGTTATAAATGGAAAGGAATTTATTGAGCGAATAAATCGAATGAAGACGGAAATTTGGTTTGACGGAAAAAGAATTGCGGGTAGCATCTCTGAACATCCGGCTTTCAAAGGGATCCTCCAAACAAAAGCATCCCTTTATGATTTGCAGCAAAACGCTGATCTAAAAGAGATCATGACCTATACATCCCCCGAAACCAAGGAGTCAATTGGTCTTTCTTTTTTGCAGCCAAAAACGAAAGAGGATTTAAGACGTAGACGAAGGATGATGGAAATCTGGGCAAGGCACACGAATGGCATGATGGGGAGAAGCCCTGACTACATGAACTCTGTGGTCATGAGTTTTTCCTCCTCCGCGGCTATTTTAGAAAATAGAGAAAATTGCTTTCCTGAAAATATCCGGGCGTTATATGAACGAGCAAGGGAAAACGACCTCTCATTTACTCATACCTTTATTACCCCGCAAGTGAATCGTTCACAGCTCTATTATGGAAGTTCAAAGGAGCCGATTTCGGCTAAGATTATTGATAAAAATGAAAAGGGAATAGTGATTCATGGGGCACGCCTCCTAGCTACTCAAGGCGGTTTAACAGATGAAATCCTGGTATATAATGCACCAAGAATGTACTTTGATACAGATGAAGCGTTTGCCTTTTCGATTCCTACAGATACAAAAGGATTAAAATTTATCTGCCGCGAATCGTTTGTCGGCGGTGAATCGATTTTTAATCATCCGCTTAGTTCAAGATACGAAGAGATGGATACAATCCTTGTTTTTGATCATGTCCTGGTGCCATGGGAGCGCGTCTTTTTTTACGATAATGTCGAAGCGGCTGCTGATTTTATGCAGAGATGCTCATTTCAGCCATTTGCTACTCATCAAGCGGTGACAAGGCAGATTGCCAAAACAGAATTTATGCTCGGTGTTGCGGAGCTTCTGGTGAAGACGATTAATGTCAGTGAGTATCAGCATATACAGGAAAAGCTGTCTGAAATCATTACTGGTCTTGAAACGATGAAAGCACTCTTAGAGAAATCAGAAAATGATGCGGATCTGGATGAATGGGGATTTATGAGACCGAGTATGATCCCTCTTCAAGTGGCTAATAGTGTCTTCCCGCGCCTTTATCCCCGCTTCACTGAAATCATTCAGTTAATTGGGGCAAGCGGAATGGTATCATTGCCAACCGAAAAAGACTTTCATTCTGAAATTCGGACAGATCTCGATAAATATCTGCAGGGGGCAAGCAAGTCTGCGGACGACCGGGTAAAGATATTCCGCTTAGCATGGGATTTGACGATGAGCTCCTTCGGCTCTAGACAAACTCATTATGAACGGTATTTCTTTGGCGATCCGGTGCGGTTATCGAGTCTACTGTACCATAACTATCCTAAAGGGGAACATGTTAAGGGAATAAGTGATTTTTTGAATTTGAAAAATGAAAGTTGAGTAGGCAAATCATTTGGAAGTTTTAGCCTTCTTTGGGGTATGATTTTATTTAGACAAAAAGAGGGGGCTAAATTCATGGAACACCATAAACAGGTTTCATCCAAAGAAGGTTTAGCGGCATTGGATAGAATTAGGCAAATTTGTATGGAACTGCCTGAGGTCACAGAGGAAATCGATGGATTTGGCCATACTTCGTTCCGCGTGAAGGATAAACCGTTTGTCATGATGGGGGAGAATAAGGAGGGTGTTTCGGCAGCAATCAAGACTTTGCCGACCACGCAAGAGTTTCTGATTCAGCAGCCAGGGTATTTTAAGACACCATACATTGGTCAGCATGGCTGGACCTCCCTTTTCATCATTGAAAATCAAAACTGGGAAGACCTTAAGGGATACATTTATGAAGGATATTGCCGGGCAGCGCCGAAGCGTTTGTCCAAATTAATCTCCAATGCGGAAATACATTAAATCCTGTATAAAAAGTGTTTCTGCAATCAGCAGGAACGCTTTTTAAATGGTTTTGCTATACCTCTCCATGATAAAATCAATAAAATACCTGCTGGCGATCGGCAAAACTCTTTTGTCTTTGTATGCCAGACTAATGGTTCGAACAACAGATGGAGAGATGGATTTTGCGACAATCTTATAGGGACACCTGCTTAAAACAAGCTTTGGCAAAATGGAAATGCCAAGCCCCTGTTCGATCATCGACATAATCGAATAATCATCATATACACGGTATTGAATATTCGGTTGAAAGTTATGTTGGTTAAATATCGTTAAGGGTTCACTAATTTCTCCCTCATCTAAAAGGATATAAGGGTCATTGGTTAATTCCTTCAATGAGACTTTGTGGTGAGCAGCTAAAGGGTGTTCTATTGGCAATACGGCGAGCATCTCATCTTCTTGCAAGGGAATGGTCGTCAGATTCGATACTGATTTTGGATTCACAAAGCCAAAGTCCACGCTCCCATCTTTAATCCAATGAAAGATATCCGTATAATCCCCTTGATGCAATTCGAACTGTACATTCGGGTATTTTTGCTTAAAATCTTTGATCAACCCGGGCAGCCAATGACAGGAAACACTAGAAAAGGTGCCAATGCGAATAAGTCCGCTATTCAGCCCTTCCATCTCTTTAAGCTTTTCCTGGAGTTCCCTATGTGAATTACAAATATTTTTAATAAAAGGCAAGAATTCCTCGCCATCCGGTGTCAGGGTAATACCTGTCCGAGAGCGTAGAATAAGAGTAGTAGAAAGTTCCTCCTCTAAGGAATGGACCATTTGGCTAATAGCGGATTGCGTATAGCCCAGTTCTTCCGCAGCTTTGGTAAAACTGCCTGTTTCGATTGCTTTGATAAAAGCATAATACGAATTCAACCTCACCAGCGTCCTCTACATTAGGATTTCTAATAGTTCTATTATAAATATTCGTTTTACTAATGTAAATGCGGGTGTTACGATAGAGCCAATCTTGAAAGTTTGGGGCGACAAGGATGACGCAAAAACAGGCAAACCTGATATTAGCTACTGTTTCAATGGGGTGGGGAACATCTTATATTTTTATGAAACTCTGTGTGGATACGGTATCTCCCTTTACCATTATTGCCTTACGATTTGGAATTGCCTTTATCGTGATGATGGCGATATTTTTCAAAAAAATGATCCGTATTGACGTTAAAACATTGAAATACAGCGCGATTGTCGGAGCGCTGCTATTCGGTATTTTCATGGCACTTTTGTATGGTATGAAAAATACAACAGCTTCTTCTGCTGGTTTTTTGACGAGCACAACTGTGATCTTAGTGCCGATTTTACAAGCATTTATTACTCGAAAAAGACCTAGTAATAAAATTATATTAGGAGTTCTGGTTGTTTCGCTTGGCTTAGGACTACTTACTATTCGGAATGATTTTACTTTTGCTGATGGCTCGCTATATTGCTTGGCTGCCGCCCTCCTTTATGCGCTGCACATCGTGGTCACAAACCTCTTTACACGAGGGGTTGATGCTTTACAGCTTGGGATTTATCAGCTTGGATTTACATGCCTTTATGCCGTCATCGGGACTTTTATGTTTGAAACACCTGTTTTACCGCATGAAGCGATTCATTGGTTTGCTCTGCTGGCGCTGGCACTCATCTCCTCAGCCTATGGCTTTGTCATGCAGACCATTGCCCAGCAGTACACGACACCTGAAAGCACTGGTTTTCTCTTTTCCCTCGAACCCATTTTTTCAGCCGTATTTGCCTTCCTCTTCCTGCATGAAAATATGGGGATGCAAGGGTATGTTGGTGCGTTGCTCATTTTAGCTGGTGTTTTTATAGCAAACTCTACATCTAAAAAACAACTTTTACTTAAAGAAATAAAATTATAATTCCAAAGAATGGATTGATAACTACGGTTCTCAATCTTTTTTATTTACGATAACTTAACATTAAAGTGATTGAAAACAATTGAAAGTAGATTTAATATATAAGCAAATAGTTATATATTAATATACAAGAAGAAATCCATGAATGGTCGTGGATACAAAAGAAATAATAAATAAGTAGATGATTATTTACTTATTTATTTAGAGGTGTTTAATATGGTGAAATCAGATGTGGATAAGGCTGCTAACGTTTTAAAACTATTAGGCGATAAAACACGCTTAACCATGGTGGCCATTTTAAAACAAAGGGAATGCTGTGTGTGTGAATTTCTTGAAGTGTTTGATATGAGTCAGCCGTCAATCAGTCAGCATCTTCGAAAACTGAAGGATTTAGGGTTGGTTAAAGAGGAGCGAAGAGGTCAGTGGATTTACTATTCCTTGAATTTACAAAGCGATTTATATGGACTTATTGAAGATATTTTAGAGCATGTACCAGTTCAGACAGAGAAAATCAAACAGATTGAAAAAAGCAATCCTACGGTTCGTTGTGGTTGTTAACATCAAGGGGATAAGACTTAAATGAAAAAAAAGCTAATCAGTGAATTTTTAGGAACCTATTTTCTTGTTTTTGCTGGAACGGGTGCAGTAGTAATCGATTCGATTACTAAAAGTTTAACGCATGTAGGCGTAGCACTTACATTTGGGCTGGTGGTTACGGCATTGATTTTCACGTTTGGCCATCTCTCTGGTGCCCACTTTAATCCGGCGGTTACCATCGGTTTTTTAATCCATGGGGATATAAATAAGAAGGAAGCACTTTATTATATTATTATTCAAATCATGGCAGGAATTACAGCTAGTGCCACTTTGTTGTGCTTATTTGGGAATGTTGCCACACTCGGTGCCACCCTGCCAAGCGGTTCATGGTCACAATCATTTTTATTGGAATTTATCCTTACATTTTTCTTAATGATGGTTATTTTCGGTTCAGCTGTACATGGGAAAGCTGTTAAATCCTTTGCAGCAATTGCTATAGGTGCAACTGTCGGCTTAGAAGCCATGTTTGCAGGACCAATCTGCGGCGCTTCAATGAATCCGGCAAGATCCATTGGGCCAGCACTCGTATCAGGAACAACTCAGCATCTATGGGTGTATATTGTCGCAACTATTTTAGGAGCAGGATGTGCAGCAATTATATATAAAATACTTCACGAAAAATAAAGGAGCATACATCATGTCTAAAAAAACAATTTATTTTCTTTGTACTGGTAATTCATGCCGCAGCCAAATGGCAGAGGGCTGGGCTAAAAACTATTTAGGAGATGAGTGGGAAGTGAAAAGTGCTGGTCTTGAGGCACATGGATTAAACCCAAAGGCAGTTAAGGCAATGAAGGAGTCTGGTATTGATATTTCAAATCAAACATCTGATGTAATCGATCCTGAAATTCTAAATAACTCAGATTTAGTGGTTACATTATGCGGTCATGCAGCAGACCATTGCCCTGTAACTCCACCTCACGTAAAACGTGTACATTGGGGATTTGATGACCCTGCTAAAGCTGAAGGAACAGATGAAGAAAAATGGGCTTTCTTTCAACGGGTCCGTGACGAAGTAGGAGATCGTATAAAGCGTTTTGCTGAAACTGGAGAGTAAATAGAGTAGAATGAGAGGAAATTATAAAGATAGGAGGACTTGGACATGAAAATTACAGATGAAGCTCGTGATATGTTTTTACAATTGTTCAGAGAAGAGAATGTTAATAACATTCGTATCTTTTTTGACGGCTACGGCTGAGGACAGCCACGAATTGGACTGGCTCTGGATGAGCCGGAAGCAGATGATATACTGGTTACAATTAATGAAATAAAGGTGGCCATTGACCCCATCATTGAACCAAACGTAGTAGACCTTATCCTTGATCGCAGCGGGGATGGGAAAGGGATTTCATTGATTGGTAATACAGGAAGATGTTGTTAGTGAAGGCTTACTAAATAAACCACGGCCACAGAAGGTCCCGTTTTTCTGTGGCCGGAAAAATAATATTACTGTGCACACGCACACTGGCAACCTGGGTTCACAGAAGGAATCGAGTGCATCATTAATTCTTTATCCTCGGCCTGATCATAAAATTTCCAAGCTTCGTTAGCTTTCCTCTCGATTTCTTCCTGGCGAAATTTCATCATCTGAAATACTGAATACTCATTAAACATCATAAATTCCTCCTGTTAATCAAATTATATTGATATATTAATCAAAAAAAATTGATGAATTAATTAAAAAAATTTAGCAATTTGTCGGCTTGAATAGGCAACAAAGTTCATGGGATAACAAATGATTGAGTTCCTCTTGATTCAGTTCGTAATAACTCCAAGTTCCCCGGGTTTCTTTTCTGATAATGTTGGCATCCAATAAAATCTTTAAATGGTAAGAAAGCTTGGATTGGGCCATATCCATCATCGGAGCAAGATCACAGACACACATAGTACCTTTTTGAGTTAAAATGTTCATAATCTGTAGTCTCTTTTTGTCTGCTATCGCCTTAAATTTTAGCTCGTATTTTTCAAATACTTTATCTAATGTTATGTCCTGTAAGGGGATTTCTTCGTTCACGTTTTTCACCTTCTTCATAAATCAAATAATCTTGATACATTTATATTATAACCAATATTTTCTTGTGTCAATTACTTTAATCAATTTTTTTTGATTTAGGAGTTGTAATTAGAAAAAATTGCTAATATACTTAAATTATAAAATCAAAAAAAGTTGATTAATAAAATTGGAGGGATTTACGATGAAAATGCATGTAGGGATTAATGTCACCAATTTAAATAAGTCGATTGAATTTTATTCTAAAGTATTTCATTCAGAGCCAGTAAAAGTAAAACCAGATTATGTGAAGTTTTTACTTGATAATCCGGGTCTCAATTTCACTTTAAATTTAAAGGATGAGGTTTCAGGTAACCAAGTCGGACATTTTGGCTTTCAAGTGGAAGACCATGAAGAAGTTCTACAGCATAAACACCGTTTAGAGAAATTAGGGTTCTTTGCTCGTGAAGAGATGGACGTTAATTGCTGCTATGCGACTCAAGATAAATTTTGGGTAACTGATCCAGATGGGAATGAGTGGGAGTTTTTTTATACAAAAGGTGATGTAGAGACCATGGTTTCTGAAAAGACATGCTGCACAACAACACCATCATCAAATGTAGAAATTAAAAATTCCTCCTGTTGTTAAAAAAGTTCTAATTACCACAATTTAGATTGGAAGGTTCATTTTAATTGATTTCAAAAAAGAAATAATAAAAGTAGAGGTGATCCTTTTGGATAAACAAAATAAATATCCTACAGCAATGAATGACAAGGGTGTACCAACAGAAATGAGTCCGATTAGGGACATATCGAGTATGGAATCGAATGAGCCCATTCTTGAAAGTGAATCAACCTTAAAATCATTAGACCCACTTGAGATAAGAACTCCTGGATCTGTAACTGTTATCTAAAAATGATTAGGTAAAAAATGTTTTTACCTGTTAAATGTAACATTTATAAGGCTTTTAAATAACACGAAGGAAGAATAAAGGTGATTTTTATGAAAAATGACGCACAAGCAAGTAATGTTACTTCTACACAAAGTAGCTCAAACGTAATTATTAATGATGAATACCCACATGGTATGAGTGTTTTAAATGTCGACGACACAAGCCCTAATTTTGGAAATATGGTAAGTAAACAGGAAGAAGATTAATAATAAAGGTGGTTCGCTGTGTAAATCAACGAACCACCTCAAAAAAATTAATTATTTTTCTTTATCGTAATCTTCATCCATTATTCCTTTTGTTGACTTTTTAAATTCCCTAAGTGTAGATCCCACCGCACGACCGAGCTCTGGGAGTTTTTTCGGTCCAAAAACAATTAATACAATCACAAAAATTAATATAGCACCGCTGATTCCTATATTCCCCATATTAAATTCCCCCTGTTTATTTTACGAAAAAAGCCGTAAAATACATGATTAAGATTCCTGCTGTAAATCCAGCAAAATTCATCCATGACACGTAAGGTTCATTATTCTTTTTGTGATCGTCCATCAACATTTTGGAGATTACGAAAATAACCTGTAAAATAGCCCCTGCACCGATTCCTAAAAATACTGCACCCCAAATTGGTGAAAAAATAAACCCTCCGAACCATGTTCCTACAATTGCTGGTGCACCTGCGATAGTGCCTAAAATAATAAATTGGCTCATCTTTGGCTTAGTTTTCAATAGTGGGGCAGCAATCCCAATCCCCTCCGTAATATTATGAAGAGTAAAACCAATTATCAAAAAAGTTCCCAATGCAACTTCACCGAGTGCAAATGATGACCCAATGGCCAATCCTTCACCAAAATTATGGAGGCCAATCCCTGTGGCCATTAATAAGGCTATGCCTAACGGTGTATACCCAGTTCGTTTTTGTCTATGGTGTTGGTATTGATCAAATCCAACTAGTAATAAAAAAGATAGAACCGTACATACGATTACGACCATGTTGCCTTGGAAGACTGATGGTGCTTCAGCTCCTATTTCAAAGCCATCAAATAGGGTGCCAAAAAATAAGAATAATAAGAGACCTACTGTGAGAGCAAGAATGGCATTAATCCATCTTTTTTTCAATCGTTTCATAAACGGATACCATAGTAACCCTAAAGTAATGGGAACAATTCCTACATAAAAACCGATAAATCCATAATTCAACACATTATCCCATGAGAATTCAGGTGTTAAGGTAGCAGCATCGATAGCCGCTTCTGTGATGATTCCATTTTCTGATATTAATAATATAGTATGTGGGTCACCTTCAACCCATGGATAATTTATCGTGACCTTTCCATCTTGAAACCGTTTAAGTGTTGGACTTGGTGTCATCGAAAAATTCCATACTGAATCATCCACAATCACTTGGGAGACTGTCAGTGCTTTTGGTCCAGTATTACTTACATCTAGCTCAAATCCAGAAGGTATAATTTTTATTTTTTCAACATTTAGTACTTCAATCGGAGCAGCCGGATCCCGTTCGATACCAGCGCCGTTTTTAAAAACCCATCCCAAAACAAGCACTAAAAGAACCAGTGGTATGAGACCAGTAATCAACCATTTTGATTTCATGATTTACACTCCTTCCTATTCAACCTCAAAGAATCCCATCCAGCCAAGTTCGGCAAATTCGCTGACATGAGCATGAAACATATATTTTCCCTTATACGGAAAACGAACTTCAATAATCCCGCGTTCGCCTTGGCATTGCATAATGGTATCAGTAAACTGTGAAGGGTTGTCATTTCTTCCAGTTGGAAGATAAGTAAAATAGTTTGCATGTAAATGGAAGGAGTTAAGTAAATCAAATTCGGTGAAATTACTTAAATAGATGCGGACAAGCTCGTTCTTTTTGATTTTTATTGGATGACTCATAAAGGCAAACGCATACCCATTCACCGTATAAAATTCATTTGCGCCATCTAAATCCAAATCAAATGCATTCATGACCATATTTAATTCTAAAGCTGGTTCCCTAGGTGTTTTTGGATCAATAATAAAATTCCCGTATAACCCTTTATGAATATGTCTGCGTAAAGGTAGTACATGGCAATGGTAAAGCTGCATTCCATATGGCTTTGCTTCAAATTCATATGTGAATGATTGACCAGGAGGGATAGGGTCTAAACCATCCATTTCTGGTGGGTGGATACCATGAAAATGAATAGAGTGGGGGTGGCTTCCCTGATTTACAAAATGAAATCTTAAAAGATCACCTTCAGTGCAACGAAAGGTTGGACCAGGAATGGTTCCATTATAGGTCCACCCAGGGAACTTAATTCCTTTTGCAATTTCAATTTCCTTATCAATCGCTACAATTTCGTATTCACGTAAAGTACGACCGTCTAATTGCTTGGAAACTTTTCCATAATCAAACTCGGTTAAAAGACGTTGAGCCATCTTATAGCCTTCTGTTTTGGATGTATCATCCATGTTGGAGTGATTTGTAGAATGATTATTATGACTGGATGAATGATTCTCAGCATGAACGACTCCAGTGAACGGGGATACTTTATTTAAATAAATACTTCCTGCTATTCCAATTGCCCCCGTAGTACCGATTTTTAAAATATCCCGCCGAGAAATTTTTTTGTCTGACATGCTTTTTACCTCCTCCTAAAAAGTTTCCTTAATGCAAAATTATTTGTATTTGCCAATACTTTAAGACAAAGACAATCTTTTTGTCAATACGGATTTGAAAAAACATTCAAATAATTGTTTGACCATTTTCACGAAAGTTCATATACTAATAATCAAATAGGCGTTTGATTATGGAGGTGCAATCTTGAAGCACGATGATGTATGTGAAGTAACCTGCGTGGATGGAGATAAAGTAAAAAGAGTAAGAGAATCAATTTCACAACAAGATACTTTGTCTGTGGCACAAATATTTAAAGCGTTGTCCGAAGACACTAGGATTAAAATAGCTTATGCTTTAACGGAGGAAGATGAATTGTGTGTATGTGATGTAGCTAATATTGTAGGGAGTACAACTGCAACGGCATCCCATCATTTACGACTTCTTCGAAATTTAGGATTAGCGAAATATCGAAAAGAAGGCAAACTGGTTTTCTATTCTTTAGATGATGACCATGTAAAACAATTGATTCAAATTGCTTTTGAGCATCAAAAGGAGCTGAAACCTCTTGAGTGAGGCGATTGAAAAATCAATAGAAAAAACAGTTTTCCGTGTACAGGGATTCACCTGAGCTGGCTGTGCGAAAAAGTTCGAAAAGAACGTACAGCACCTGGATGGTGTTGTTAATGCAAATGTTAACTTCGGAGCTGCTAAACTTACGGTTTATGGTGAAACAACAATTCAGGAAATAGAAAAAGCAGGTGCTTTTGAAAATATAAAAGTCATTCCTGAAAAGCAACGGTTTGAAGAGAAAAAAGAGCCTTTCTTAAAAAAACATTCAAATGTTATTGTCTCATTGGTTTTCTTGCTCATTGGTTGGTTTTCTGCACAAATGAATGGGGAAGCAAATATAAACTCAATTTTAGCTTATGGTGCTGCTATTTTAGTTGGTGGTTATCGCCTTTTTACCACGGGATTGAAAAACTTATTCCGTTTAGATTTTGATATGAGAACATTGATGACCATCGCCGTCATTGGAGCAGCTATTATCGGGGAGTGGGGAGAAGGAGCAACAGTTGTCATCCTGTTTGCCATTAGTGAGGTTCTAGAGTCTTACTCGATGGATAAAGCTAGACAATCCATTCGTTCCTTAATGGATATTGCTCCAAAGGAAGCTTTAATTCGTCGGGGTAATCAAGAGTTTAACGTTGAAGTGGATGATATCCGAATCGGCGATATTTTAATCGTAAAACCTGGGCAGAAAATCGCCATGGATGGAACGGTTGTAAAAGGACTTTCGTCTGTCAATCAAGCAGCGATTACAGGGGAATCTGTCCCTGTTTCTAAAACAATTGATGATGAAGTATTCGCTGGGACTCTTAACGAGGAAGGGCTTCTTGAAGTTAAAGTTACCAAGCATGTAGACGATACAACAATTGCAAAAATCATTCATCTTGTAGAAGAAGCTCAAGCAGAAAGGGCTCCATCTCAAGCGTTTGTCGATCGCTTTGCTAAGTATTATACACCTGTCATAATGTTGGTTTCTTTATTAGTTGCCGTACTCCCACCATTATTATTTGATGGGGATTGGAGTAAATGGATATATCAAGGTCTAGCAGCTTTAGTGGTAGGCTGTCCTTGTGCACTGGTCATTTCTACTCCAGTATCGATTGTAACTGCGATTGGTAATGCGGCACGAAATGGGGTTCTGATCAAAGGAGGAATCCATTTAGAGGAAATGGGAGCAATTAAAGCCATTGCCTTTGATAAAACAGGAACCTTAACGGAAGGAATTCCTGTAGTAACGGATTATCTTCCTCAAAGTAATACAAATGCAAATGAACTGCTAACCATTATTGCTGCTTTAGAAAATGGTTCGCAGCATCCACTTGCTTCAGCGATAATGAAAAAAGCAGAACAAGAAAATTTACCTTATCAGGACCTTGCTATTGAAGACTTCTCTTCCATTACAGGTAAAGGGATCAAAGGTAGAGTCAACGATAAAGTGTATTATGTGGGCAGTCCTCATTTGTTCGATGAAATTTTATCTAACGGAATTCCATCAATTCTTAAAACGACCATTTCTGACCTGCAAAACAAAGGCAAAACGGTTATGGCAGCTGGTTCTGAATCAGAAATTTTAGCTCTGATTGCAGTTGCGGACGAAGTGAGAGAAAACAGCAAATCGGTTATCCAGAAACTTCACTCGTTAGGTATTAATAAAACAATCATGTTAACTGGCGATAATAAAGGGACTGCTAATGCCATTGGCCATCAGGTAGGGGTTTCTGATATTCAGGCAGACCTTTTACCTCACGATAAACTTACCTTTATTAAAGAATTAAGAAATAAGTACGAACGAGTGGCCATGGTGGGAGATGGTGTGAATGATGCTCCGGCTTTAGCGGCATCAACTATCGGTATTGCTATGGGAGGAGCTGGGACGGATACGGCTCTCGAAACAGCAGATATTGCTTTGATGGCTGATGATTTAGGCAAACTGCCATTTACGGTTAAGTTAAGTAGAAAAGCCTTATTTATCATCAAACAAAATATCACTTTCTCACTTGGAATCAAACTGTTAGCCTTGTTATTAGTGATTCCAGGGTGGCTTACATTATGGATTGCGATTTTTGCAGACATGGGAGCAACACTGATTGTTACACTTAATGGTTTACGGCTTCTTCGAGTTAAAGATAAATAACATGAGGCTTCCCATTATGGGGAGCCTTTTAATGGGAAGGGACCCATGTGAAGAGGTTTTGTTGAATGGGATGTATAGAAAAATTGTTGTAAAAAGAAAGGATATTTGAATTGAAAAAAATACTATTCATTTTAATTGGAATGCTGGTAATGATTCCTACGATTGCCAGTGCACATACAGAAATAACTTCTTCAAATCCTGCTTCAGGACAAGTTGTTAAAGAAGACCTTAAAGAAATTGTCATTACATATGAAGGTAAGATTGAATCTTTAAGTACAATGAATTTAGTAAAAGATGGCCAGGAAATACCCCTAGTTAGTGTGACTCCAAAAGACAATCAACTAATAGGTACCTTATCATCACCCTTAGAAAATGGCGCCTATACGGTTCAATGGAGTATTGCTGGAGAAGATGGGCATCCCTTAAAAGGGGAATTTCCTTTTACTGTACAGAAGGAAGTAAAACAAGAACAAACGGAAACCAAAACCCCAGTAACTACAAAAAAAGAAGAAACTAAAAAAGATAATACACAACAGGAACAAACCAATAAGGAAACAACTGCTTCATCCATTAATTTTAAAACCATTATAACTGTGGCCATTGCTGCCATTTTAGTCATTGGGTTGTTCCTGTTATTTAGAAAGAATCGCTAATTATGAGTTATTTCATTCCTATTGCAGAATTCGGAAATTATTTATTGTATTCTATTCTTGTCGGACATGTTGCTTTACAATTTGTACCTGAAGCAAATAAACCTAAAGTAAATATTCCCATACCTATTTTACTTCTTTCAACACTTGGCATTATTATTTTCTCTTTAGGACCGATCGTTCAGACGGTTACTTATTTCCAAGGTGGAGTCGGCCTTGCATTAGCGATAAAATCTGTCTTATTTGACTTTCAAGTTGGCAGAGCTTGGATTTTTATAGGGTTTATGGCCACGTTCTTATATCTAGCCATTTTGCTAAAAGGCTCAAAATACGTGCAATCCATATTTCTATTATTGATGATAGCAGCTGTTGGATATTCCAGTCATGTAGCCTCTCTTTCGTTTTGGCCTGGCTTGCTATCTCATAGCACGCATTTTTTAATCATTACATTATGGACAGGCATATTGATTCATGCTGCTTGGTTCTCCAAAGAAGAAGCAAATTGGTCTAAATTTTTACGATGGTTTACTCCCTTTGCCGTTTTCTGCATTGTCATCATTATTATTAGTGGAATCTACCTAATGTTATTTGTTGTTGAACCTAAAGACTATGTAAAGTCTTGGGTGTTGCCATATGGACAAATGCTCCTTTTAAAGCATATTAGTATCATCCCTGTGTTGGTTTTTGCCTTTATAAATGGTGTACTTTCAAGAAAAGCATTAAAACTTCCTTCTTTCAATCCTAAACCCTGGATAATGGCAGAAAGCATTATATTATTAATTGTCTTCTATTTTACAGCTGTGATGGGAACGTTATCGCCACCGCATGAAGTGGAATTCACTGTGAAGTCGGAGGGGGCATCTAAATGGGTGGAATGGTTATTGGGGAAGAATATCCTTTCAACATTACAGCTGCATTTAGTACCGTCAATCCAATCGGGATTGCTAATCATTATATCTATACTATTTTTGTTATTGATTATCATTAGTTTTAAAAGGTATAAGCCTATATTGGGAGTAGTGTTTGGTGTTGGTTTTATTGTTGCTTTGTATTTTGGTTTGATCATGTCCCTGTCCATTTGAACAGGTTATATTTACGTTGAAAAGAACGAATAAAGGAAGTGTCAGCATGAAACGATTCAAAATCGTAATACCTACTATGATACTTGTAGCTGTTTTGGCAATATGGATGCTGGGAAAGTATCATTCAGCCGTACCGCTTCAATTGCGTATACTTATAGCTGTCGGAGGGGCACTCCTATCAGGCGTGTGTACCTTTTTCATGTTAAAGCAGGATGTTGAACGTGTGGATGCAAAATCGAATAAATGATTGCTTGAAAATAGAAATTCATGAGTTTAAAAAAAGTAGAAGGGCAAGGTACTGAAGAATTGTATTTCTTAGCATTCTTAGAGCCAATGTACACTTATAAAACGTTTATTATATTGTAAAACTCTGTTCATATGATATTCATATTTTAGGTGTAATATAATTTTTGCAAGCTAGGACAATTTGCAAGTCTTTTAAACCAACCCCCTTGTTAAAGATTCGGCTCGATGCCGAATCTTTTTTATTTTTTGTTTGATGAAACCTCTTTATAAAGCCGGAAAACTTTAGAATCGTCTAAGCATAAAGTTATTCGCATATGATGGTTAAAAGGGGGGACTTGAATGATTGAAGAAATAAAGTTAAGCTCTTTTGTCACTTTGCTTATTTTCAGTGGCATGTTTTTAGGGGGAAGTTCAATCCAATTCATGTCCCTTTTATTAAAAAGAAACTCGTTGTATTTACAGATCTTTTGCGGAGGATTGCTAGTAGGCTTATTTGCTTTTGAATTACTTCCAGATGTATTTAGGGATTTTCAGATGATCGGAATCTTTACAGGAATCTCAATTGGTATCTTTATTATGTTTATGATGGAAATTTTCTTACATAGGAATACTTTTCAAACGAGGCACACAGATACCATTTTTCTTTTATTAGTTGCTTTGCTGATTCATAGCATTCCAACAGGAATATCTTTTGGCATGAGCTTACAACCAGGTCAAATTATGAACTATGGATTATTGATTGCTTTTATTCTTCATAATGTACCAGAGGGTATGGTGATCATGGCATCAATGCCACTAATAAAAAAGAAAAATAAATTGTTTGTAACCTTTTGTTCTATGCTCTCCATTGTAATCGGCCTTAACATACTTATGGGTATGAATATGAGAGTAGATTCCATAAAGTGGTCTACCATCATAATGGGAATGACAATTGGAACCATTGGTT
The DNA here is from genome assembly GCF_050468025.1 of Neobacillus sp. NRS-1170. Classification (NCBI taxonomy): domain Bacteria; kingdom Bacillati; phylum Bacillota; class Bacilli; order Caryophanales; family Bacillaceae; genus Neobacillus; species Neobacillus sp. NRS-1170. The sequence continues at coordinate 25,461 of NZ_JBITPF010000041.1, forward strand.
ATGTCACTTTTTATGAACTTCTTTGGAAAAAATCAAAATACCTTCCGAAAGCAAAAGTCGCTTTAGCAGTGGTTTTGGGAATAGTGAGTATCCATTTTTTCTTGCAACTTCTCCCTACTCATCAATAAGACTATAAAATATGAAAGCCAACGGTTCTGAAACAACAAAATATTGTATAAATTTGGTACTATTTTCATAAATTTATCTAAATGTAACTCTTTTTGCATGATCCGTTTGTAGAGGGGGAGTAAGCATGAAGTACACACGATATGTGGTTACTGGTATTATCGTGTTTGTTGTCTTGGGTCTTATTGCTGCTTCGATTACTACGGTTGCTGCTGGGAATAGAGGAGTTCTGTTGCAAATGGGTGAGGTTAAGCCAACGATTTTAACGGAAGGGCTTCACTTTAAGCTTCCGTTTCTACAATCTGTTCAGGAGGTTGAAGTCCGGGTTCAAAAGGAAGAAAGCTCGCAGTCGGCTGCTTCTAAGGATCTGCAAATGGTAACGACAAAGGTGGCTGTTAACTTTTCAGTGGATCCCGAGGCCGTGAATAAGCTGTATCAAGAAATTGGCTTGGATTATCGCTCCCGCATTGTCGACCCGGCCATTGCCGAATCCCTTAAGGCGATTACGGCGCAGTACACTGCAGAAGAGCTGATTTCGAAACGGCCGGAGGTTTCGGCGCAAGTGAAGGATATGCTGGCGAAAAAATTAACCAAGTATTATATGAAACTTGAAGATATCAATATTAAGGAATTTGCTTTCAGCGAGGAATTCAATAAGGCGATTGAACAAAAACAGACCGCTGAACAAAATGCATTAAAGGCACAAAGAGATTTAGAAAGAATCAAAATCGAGGCCCAGCAGCAAATCACACAGGCCGGTGCTGAGGCGGAAGCGTTAAAGCTGAAAAAGCAGGAAGTCACGCCTGAGTTAATTGAATTGAAGCAAATTGAGGTCCAGGAGAAGGCTTTGGAAAAATGGGATGGACATTTGCCAAGCGTTACCGGCGGGGCTACTCCGTTTATCGATTTGAGCGGGGCGGGTGCGAAAAAGCAGTAGTATGGAGAAGTGTTATGAGCACTTCTCTTTTTTGATGGCTTTGGAATTGACTGGGAATTGTGCACTGTTAATAGGACATATTTTAAAAAAATGATAGAATAGGTTTTATCTTAATAGTTTAGGAGTAATTAACTTGCAAATGAGAATGGAAAAGACGGTATCTGTTAATCAGAGGATCAAAGCCTTATTCCCATGGCTATTGGTATTCCTTTGGATGTTTCTTATATTTAATATGTCCGCTCAACCGGCTACTGAATCTAACTCTCTTAGTATGGGAGTAACCGAGAAAGTCATCGAAACGGTGAACAAATTGAAACCGGGAGCAGATTTGAACATGGAAACGGTCAATCATGTGGTGAGAAAAAATGCGCATTTCTTTGCTTATTTAGTACTCGCTGTTTTGACGGTGCATGCTTTGAGGAGAGGCGGAAAATTAAGTGGGTTGATGATGCTCCTAGCTCAGGGGATATGCGTCCTCTACGCCTCGTCCGATGAAATACACCAAATATTTGTTCCTGGCCGGGGGCCGCAGGTGAAGGATGTTTTCATCGATAGTTCGGGAGCTTTGTTGGGCATCGCAATCTATTATGTTATTAATCAATTTCGCGGTCGTTGGACTAAAAATAAATAGCTGAAAGAAACCAAGGGGAAGCCTTGGTTTTTATCGAATTGAATAAACAAAACGAAACCGAGGGATACTCCCCGGTTTCGTTTTGTTTATTATGTCTCTAATTTCCTTTTTTTATAAAAATCGACAATCCCATGAAAAAATGAGACAAAATCCCTTAAAAAATAGACAAAGTTCCATCAAAAATGGACAAAACCCCGAAATAAATAGACAAACAGGCCTTAAAAATAGACAAACCCTCCAGAACGGGAAAAGTTTATAATTTCAACCCTGTCCTGCTTTTAAATCTGCGTAATAAAATGTGGCTTTCTACTCGTGTGATGCCTTCCAAGCTATATAATTCCTCATTGATAAAGTTCTCTAAGCGCACAAAGTCCTCCACCAGAACGTGCATATGTAAGGTACTTGGCCCCGTCATCTGGTAGCAGCTTGCTACAACGGGATTATTGGCTAAGGTTTCCGCCACTCTGACCAGGGAGGCCGGCTCGCAATCGACTTCGAAGAAAGCGGACACTCCTTTCCCCACTTTATCGGAATTAATAACGACCGTAAATTTTTCAATCACGCCATTTTCAATTAATTGATAAACCCGTTCACGGATGGAGACACGGGATAAGTTCAATTCTTTGCCTATATCAACGTATGACATTCTGCCATTTTCACTTAACAACTGAAGTATTTTTCGATCGACTTCATCAATTATCATCAGCCCACCACATTTCCCTTGTTTACTTAAAATTATAAAACAAAAGTATTTATTTGTAAAAATACATATTTCGTTTGTAAGGCAAATAAGATAAAATTGTTTACAAAAGGAAATTAAATAATCCACTTAACATACGATATGAATGAAAGGAGAAACATCATGCATTTTGATTACTTAAATTATCCCTATCCATCCCAACGAATGGCGACCATCGCCAGGAATGGGATGGTCGCCACTTCTCAGCCGTTAGCCGCCCAAGCTGGTCTTGATATTTTAAAAAAGGGCGGAAATGCCATTGATGCGGCGATTGCTACGGCTGCCTGTTTGACGGTGGTGGAACCGACCTCCAATGGGATTGGCGGCGATGCGTTTGCGTTAGTCTGGACAAATGGCGAGCTTTACGGCTTGAACTCCAGCGGTCCGGCGCCAAAAAGCATCTCGATTGAAGCTGTAAAGGAAAAGGGACATGAAAAAATGCCAACATTTGGCCTTGTGCCTGTAACGGTTCCGGGTGCACCGGCTGCATGGGCAGAACTGTCCAGACGATTCGGCAGGCTGCCATTAACAGAGGTCCTCCAGCCCGCCATTGAATATGCCGAAAAAGGTTACCCGCTTTCTCCTGTGTTAGGACAGTATTGGAACGCAGCTTTTAATAGATTTAAAGATTTATATACAGGTGATGAGTATAAGGGCTGGTTCGAAACCTTTGCTCCAGAAGGCAAGGCGCCGCAAATCGGGGAGATTTGGAAATCGGAAGGTCACGCGAAAACACTGCGCGAAATCGCGGAAACGAAGGCTGAAAGCTTTTATCGCGGCGATCTAGCTGACAAAATTGACGAGTTTTCCAAGCAGCACGGCGGCTTCTTGTCCAAAGAAGATTTAGCGACTTACAAGCCTCAGTGGGTGCAGCCGATTAAAGTGAATTACAGGGGCTATGATGTCTGGGAGATTCCGCCAAACGGCCAGGGAATTGTGGCATTAATGGCGCTAAACATGCTTAAAGGCTATGATTTTGTTGAAAAAGAATCCTTCGAAACCTATCATAAACAAATTGAAGCTATGAAATTAGCCTTTGCCGATGCCCAAAAATATGTGACAGACCCGGAAAAAATGTCAGTAACGTCCGAGCAATTATTATCGGAAGAATATGCCGCGGGGAGAAGAAGCTTGATTGGGGATTCAGCGCTGACCCCTGAACCAGGAACTCCTCCAAAAGGCGGTACCGTTTATTTAGCGACGGCCGACGGCGAAGGTAATATGGTTTCGTTTATCCAAAGCAACTATATGGGCTTTGGCTCAGGAATCGTGGTACCGGGAACAGGCATTGCGCTACAAAATCGCGGCGCAGATTTCTCGTTGGATCCTTCGCATGAAAACCGCCTTGAGCCGGGTAAGCGGACGTACCATACGATTATTCCAGGCTTTTTAACAAAGGATAGTGAAGCGGTTGGACCATTCGGTGTCATGGGTGGATATATGCAGCCGCAAGGTCATGCTCAAGTCATCATGAACACAATCGACTTCCATTTAAATCCGCAAGCGGCCTTGGATTCGCCAAGATGGCAATGGATGGAGGGCAAGAAAATTATTGTTGAAAATACCTTCCCTGCCCATATTGCACAGGCGCTGGCAAGAAAAGGGCATGACATCGAGATTGCTTTAGATGGCGGTCCATTCGGAAGAGGCCAGATCATTTGGCGCGACTCAAGTACAGGTGTGCTTTCAGGCGGAACAGAATCGAGAACGGACGGTACGATTGCAGCTTGGTAAATTCAAAAAAGGTGTTGAATAAATGATGAAACAGCTTGATATCAGTATTGCATTTTTTCGATCCGGAATCTTAGGCTACGGGGGAGGGCCATCTTCGATCCCGCTCGTTCATAAAGAGGTGGTCGAGCGGTTTAAGTGGATGGATGATGATGAGTTTGGCGACGTATTAGCCTTAGCGAATACTCTCCCAGGTCCGATTAATACCAAAATGGCAGGATATATCGGGTACCGGGTTGGAGGATACTTGGGAATGGTCAATGCCATCCTGTCTTCGATTCTCCCAACCATTTTACTCATGATCATTTTGCTGACCTCTTTGTCCTCTGTGAAGGACCTGCCATGGGTAGCGGGGATGACGAAAGCTGTTGTTCCGGTTGTAGGCGTGATGATGGCTACGTTAACCTGGGATTTTTTCAGGAAATCGTATCAAACGCTTGGAAAAATAAAAGCGGGATTAGTGGTAGTTGGCAGTTTGCTAGTATTAGAGGTTTTGGGGATCCATCCAGGGATCTTAATTGCAGCAATATTAATTTTTGCCCTTGTTAAGAGGGATAAGGCCCCTAAGGGTGCGGAAAAAAATGTAGAAAGAGGGGTGGGATGATGTTATATTGGCATATTTTCCTTGCCTTTTTCATACCGGGAATAGTCGGTTATGGCGGCGGTCCGTCTTCGATTCCGCTTGTCGAAAATGAAGTTGTCGGCCATTACGGCTGGATGACCGTTCAAGAGTTTAGTGAAGTATTGGCACTCGGCAATGCCTTGCCAGGACCAATTGCGACGAAAATGGCCGGTTATATTGGCTACGAAGTCGGCGGAGTCGTCGGTTCGGTGGTCGGGGTGTTTGCGACCGTTGCCCCTTCGCTGATCTTAATGATTTTTCTTTTAGGTATATTATATAAGTACAAGGATTCGCCGAAAGTGAAGCGGATGACGACCTATATCCGCCCGACGATTGCAGTTTTGTTGGGTGTGATGACGTTTAACTTTTTCTTCACGTCCTACCATAATTCTGGTGTGCTCCAAACGGTCTTCTTAATAGCAGCGAGTTTGTTGCTTTTGGAAAAATTTAAGGTGCACCCGGCATACGTGATCATGGGCTCATTAGCATATGGGGCGCTGTTTTTATAAAAAAAGTGTAACAGGAGGATAACTATGTTAGTAAGTCGGTCCAATTTGATTTATGCGTTCAGTAAGGAAAACAAACCGGTTTTACAGGTGGATTCCGGCACACAGGTTGTCATCGAAACCTGTGATTGTTTTGAGAACCAGATCGTTTCAGAGGATATTTCTTATCATGCGATGGATTGGGATAAGGTCAATCCAGCGACCGGCCCTATTTATGTGAATGGAGCTGAAGCCGGAGATATTCTTGCTGTTACGATTGATGAGATAGAGCTTGCGGATCAAGGTGTGATGGCGGTTAGTCCTGGTATGGGGGTACTTGGTGACCGTTTTGAAGAGTTTGAAGCGAAGATCATCCCGATCCGTGATGGCAAGGCGATTTTTAATGATTTAATTGAAATCCCTTTAAACCCGATGATTGGGGTAATCGGTGTGGCGCCGAAGGATGGAGCAGTTTCCTGTGGGACACCGGGTTCTCATGGCGGGAATATGGATAATAAAATGATTACCACGGGTGCCACCCTTTATTTTCCGGTTCATGCAGATGGTGCACTGTTTGCATTGGGCGATTTACATGCCGCTATGGGGGACGGGGAAATTGGCGTGACGGGAATTGAAATTGCAGCGAAGGTAACCGTCACATTAAAGGTCATTAAAGGATTTAGTATTGAAAATCCGATTTTGGAATCGGAAGAATTTATTAGTACGATTGCTTCTGAGGAGACGCTGGACCTGGCAGTTAAGCGTTCAGTGGAAGACATGGTTTCATTTTTAGAGGATCGGATTGATCTTTCTTTCAATCAAATCAATATGTTGTGTAGTGCCATTGGCCAGACGCAAATCTGCCAGGTGGTGGACCCGCTGGTAACAGCAAGGTTTCTTTTTCCGAAGTGGGTTTTGGGGAAGTATGGGTCTGGAGTTTTTTAAACCGAGGGGTATTCCTTCGGTTTTTTTGTTTTTGTTTTTCCAGTTACTGTTAAAATGTCCGAATCATCTAAATAAATGTCCAAAGAGCCGCATAAAATGTCCAATGTGTATGTAAAATTGTCCAAAGCGCCGCAAAAATTGTCCAAAGCACCCCAAAAAATGTCCAATCACTTCTCAGAGTCGCGCATCCCCTTCATCCAAACCCTATTTTGAAATAAAATTCCACAAAAAATATAATAATACCAAAATGACATCACAAAGGGGAAATAAAAATGAAGTATCCACTATTGGCAACGGACTTAGATGGGACATTATTAAATGATCAAAAGGAGATTGCTATAGAAACCATCGAAGCAATTCAGGAGTATCGCCAAAGAGGCGGCAGGGTCGTGATTTGCAGCGGCCGCTCGCCGCTTTCAACCAAATGGATTGCCAGTACCATCGGCCTTAAGAGTGAGCCGATCATTGCTTATAATGGGGCGATCCTCATCGATGAAAACGGAGAAATCAGCGCGCAATCCGTTTTTTCGATAGAATCGCTTATCAACTTTTGGGAACTATGTGAAGCCGATGGCATATATGCTCATTTTTACGAAGGGGATACGCTTCTGGTCCCGCAAGTGAATAAATGGAACGAAAGATGGATTGAAAATAACATTCCAACTCTTGAAAGTTCGGGAGGCAGCCGGCAAAACTGCGAGCAATTCAGGCAGCAGTGCCAGGTGAAAGTGATTGATGATATCTACCAATACATGAAGGAACAAACACCAAGCATTACAAAAATTGCCGTTTTTGACGAGAAAAATAAGCTCCATGATTTTTCCAAGCGAATCGTGGACATGGAAATCAGCAGCAGTTTCGATTTTCTTAATTTAGAAATTACCCCGAGCGGAGTGACAAAGGCATCTGCCCTGGTTAAGCTCACCGAAAAACTCGGGATTCCCATCTCGCAAACCGCGGCAATTGGTGATAATTATAACGATTCGCTTATGCTCAAAACAGCAGGCCTTGGAATTGCCATGGGAAATGCGCCGGAAAAAGTGAAACAATTGGCGGATCAGATAACCGGGGGAAACAATGAAGCGGGGGTTGCCAAGGCGATCAGCCGCTATTTATTAGAATAAGATTTTAAAATAATATTTCATTATTTTTATAAAAATATTGAAATGAAATTTCAAACGTAATATAATGAAGGTACGGGTAATCGCTTACATCTTAGACAAACTAACAGGAGGAGAACGCAGCAATGGACGAAAATCTCGAATTATTAACGACAGAATCACGAAATGAACAATCGATGCAGATTGATACAGCCAATCCGAATGAGATATTACGAATCATGAACGAGCAGGATCAATTGGTCGCTTTAGCGGTCAAGGAAGTGTTGCCAGAAGTGGAGGAGGCGGTTCGATTTGTAGTGGATTCCTTTCAAAAAGGCGGCCGCCTCATCTATATGGGCGCAGGCACGAGCGGGCGCTTAGGCGTACTGGATGCCGTAGAATGTCCGCCGACCTTCAGCACGGACCCTGAAATGGTGCAAGGCCTGATTGCAGGGGGAGAAGGAGCATTTTTAAAAGCAGTCGAAGGGGCTGAGGACCAGACGGAGCTTGGTGTCAGTGACCTGAAGGAACTGGGGCTGACAAAGAACGATACCGTTATCGGCATCGCAGCGAGCGGCCGTACTCCTTATGTGATTGGAGCGCTTCGCTATGCACGGAGCCTTGGCGCAAAAACCGTCGCTTTATCCTGCAATAAAAATGCGGCGATTAGCAAAGAAGCCGACCAGGCCATCGAAGTGATTGTCGGTCCAGAGGTACTAACTGGTTCGACGCGGCTGAAAGCGGGTACGGCTCACAAAATGATTTTAAATATGATTTCCACTTCCTCAATGATTCTTTTAGGAAAAGCTTATGAAAATTTAATGGTCGATGTTCATGTGAGCAACCAAAAGCTGCAGGAACGAGCAATTGGCATCATCCGAAAAATTACCGGGGTTTCTTATGAAACGGCTTCGGAAATATTGGAACAAGCCGATCTGCAAGTGAAAACGGCGATTGTCATGATTAAGACGAATAGAACGAAACAAGAAGCAGAACGATTATTAAAAGAAGCAAACGGTTATGTAAAAAAAGCAATCCAAATGTAAAAGGTGGTCTTTGGTGTGGCAGCAGGCGGCTTAAAAATGATTCAAAATATGCTGGAGCAGCTTCCGGCTTCGGAGCGAAAAATTGCTGAGTTTATTCTTGAAAATCCGCAAACGGTTTTAAACAGTACCGTCCAGGACATTGGCGTACAGGCCCATACAAGCGGTGCAGCTGTGATTAGGCTGTGCAAGTCGCTTGGCATAAATGGATTTCAGGATTTAAAGGTACGAATCGCCGGGGATTTAGTGAAACCGGTCGAACAAGGCTATCGTGATATCGAGCCGGGGGAATCGTTTTTCTCGATTGTTCAGAAGACGACCTCAAACAGCATCCAAAGCATTCGCGATTCAGAAGAGATGATCAATTATGAGGAATTGGAACGTGCTGTTCACACCTTGTCGGGTGCGCAAAATGTTCATTTTTTTGGCATTGGCGCCTCCAGCATTATTGCTGGTGACGCACAGCAAAAGCTCCTTCGGGTTCATAAAAATGCGACCGCTTTCACGGATACCCATCTTGTCGCTACTCTAATCGCGAATGCCAGTCAGGAGGATGTTGTGTTTGGAATCTCCCATTCAGGCGAAACCTCTGAAGTGATAAAAATTATGACACTGGCGAAAGAGCGCAGCGTGAAAACGATCAGTTTAACGAAATACGGACAATCATCGGTTTCATCCCTGGCGGATATTAAATTGTTTACCTCTTATTCCGGCGAGGCGCCATTTCGAAGTGCCGCCACGTCATCACGGCTTGCCCAGTTATATATCATGGATATTTTGTTTTTATCGATGGCAACGGTTCAATATGAGGACACGATTCATTCGATTGATAAAACAAGAGAAGCAATCCGATTTATTAAGGAAGGTAAATAATCCTTTTGGGGGGTGATGTGACGTCCATTCCGTTGACTTTTTTAAAAAAAATAAAACAACAGAGAGAGGGGAAAAAACATGGCTGGAGAGAATAAGATTTTAGCAGAAAAGATTCTGGAACAATTAGGCGGCCCAGCGAATATCGGCAATTATACACATTGTATGACAAGACTTCGTGTCACACCGAAGGATGATTCGATTATCGATAAAGCGGCCATTAAGAAAATAGAAGGGGTCATTGGGGTAGTCGAAGAGGAAACCCTGCAAATTATCCTTGGCCCTGGAAAAGTAAATCAAGTGACTGAGGAGTTTGGCAGATTAATAGAGGCAGCCGGCGGAATTGATTTGAAAGAAAAGGCCGCGAGCAAGAAGGCGGAAATTAATCAAAAAAATGCCACACCATTTAAGCTGTTTTTACGAAAAATCTCTAGTATTTTCATTCCATTAATCCCGGCTCTTGTAGCATCCGGTTTGATCACGGGGATCACGAAAGCGATTGTACAGGCGGGATGGCTGGCAGGAGATTCGCAACTGGCAACGATTTTGTCTGTCATTGGCGGAGGGTTGTTTGGATACCTTGGAATTTTAGTTGGGATCAATGCAGCGAAAGAATTCGGCGGTTCACCAGCACTTGGAGCGATTGCAGGTATCTTGATCATTAATCCGGCTGTTGCAGGAATCAAATTGTTTGATACAGCGCTGCTTCCGGGGCGCGGGGGGTTGATTGGCGTCCTATTTGCCGCTATTTTCATTGCCCTTGTTGAAAAACGAGTTCGCAAGTTTGTTCCACAATCACTTGATCTGTTTATCACACCAACGGTTGCTTTATTGGTTACTGGCATTGTTACTTATCTTGTTTTTATGCCGCTTGGTGGTTTTATTTCAGATGCGATTACAAAAGGATTAACTTCCTTACTTGATATGGGTGGTGTCGTTGCAGGCTTCGTCCTTGGGGCAACCTTCCTGCCGCTCGTTGTAACAGGCTTGCATCAAGGTTTAACCCCAATCCACCTTGAATTGATCAATTCATTAGGCAATGACCCGCTTCTTCCAATCCTGGCAATGGGCGGTGCCGGCCAAGTCGGTGCGGCGTTTGCGATTTATTTTAAAACGAAGAAAACTCGCTTAAAAAGAGCGATTGGCGGGGGTCTTCCTGCCGGTATTCTTGGTATCGGGGAGCCGTTAATCTTCGGTGTGACGCTGCCATTAGGACGTCCATTCTTAACAGCGTGTTTAGGGGCCGGTGTCGGCGGTGCGTTCCAGGCAGCCTTCCATGTAGCTACGATTGCAGTAGGGGTATCTGGTTTACCGCTTGCCTTCCTAGTTGTAACTGGTCAGGTGCTGCTGTATTTAGCAGGGGTCGTCATTGCGTACGCGGCTGGTTTTCTATTCACTTATTTATTCGGTTTCAAAGATGAGATGGCTGGTGAATTTGATTGATCGGCATTTCCTTCTATTTAAATGATCCTTTGGCGGAAGAGCGGATTATTTTTGCAGGAAAAAAGGGTGTGAAGCGGGCGTTTACCTCCCTTCACATTCCTGAAGAATCCGGAGATTTAGCGGGCCGTGCTGCAATGCTGCTGCAAACCGCAAAGGAAGCTGGAATCGAGGTTTATGCGGATGTGTCGGCGCGGACGCCCGCACATTTGGGACTGGAGAGCTTATCTTCGTTAAAATCATTAGGTGTGGGCGGTTTGCGGCTGGATGATTTTTTTGATAATGAAACGATTTTGGAGTTAGCGAAGGATTTCAAGCTTGCGCTTAATGCTAGCATTATGTTTGAAGAAGAGCTGAGTGCGCTTTTGGATGGCGGGCTTGAGGCAAGGCAGCTTATGGCCTGGCATAATTTTTATCCAAGGAGAGAAACCGGGTTAGCGGAATCGTTTTTTCGAGCGCAAAATGAACTTTTTGGACGGTATGGCATTCCGGTCAGTGCTTATATTGCAGGTGACGGAGAGAAACGCGGTCCGTTGTTTGAAGGGCTGCCGACTTTGGAGGCGCATCGTGGTGTCGATCCGTTTGTGGCGGCCCTGGAGTTGTTCCGGGCCGGTGCCTATGATGTTTATCTCGGCGATCCCGAGGTCAGCGAGGAGCTTCTTGGGAGGTTATTGGATTTTGACCTTTTTGGCCGGATTTCGATTCAAGTCGAAGGTTTTCAAGAAGGTGAGTTCCGGCTCCGTCCTGATTTTTCCCGCGATGTGTTAAGGTTCATGGATACGAGGAGTTCGGAGGCAGTAGCCCCTGAGAATACGGGGGTGCGGCCAAGGGGAACGATTACAATGGACAACGACCGTTATGGCCGGTATCGCGGCGAGGTGCAAATCACGCTTCATGATCTGCCGGCGGATGAGCGGGTGAATGTGGTTGGGAAAGTTGTCGAGGGCGATTTGCCGCTGCTTTCCTTGCTGAAGCCGGGTCAAATGGTGAAATTAATTGAGGTCTGAACCAAGGGATATTTTTCCTTGGTTTTTTTGTTTTCTCGGTCATTAATAAGGAAGGGCGCCTAATGCCTGGGTGGAAGAGAATTAAGCAAGTACGGTAATTAGGAAGGGCCCCTAATGCCCGAGTGATAGATTTCAGGTGTTGGCGAGTAAAAGGAAAACCCCCATAAAATGGTTCTTATTTTTTGAAAAAAATGAAACTAATATCATGCTTTTTCAGTCTTAAAGGTGTTAGAAAGGGGGAGCGGTTAGGTGCTTAAAGTTGATATTGCAGATCTGCCTTATAATCTAGATAAAGAGAAACAGATTGATGATCTGATGAATTTGTATTCCCAAAAGGTCTATTTGCTGGCTTATTCTTATGTGAAAGACCGCGGGCTGGCGGAGGATATTTCGCAGGAAGTGTTTATCAAATGCTATAAGTCTCTCAATCAATTTAGAGGGGAGTCGCAGATTTCGAGCTGGATTTATCGGATTACGGTCAATACAGCGAAGGATATGCTCCGGTCGAAGGGCTTCAATGCCTTAAGTTTCCGAAAGCCTTTTTTGAAAATTTTACAAAGAGTCAGAGCCCTGAGGAGGAGAAGATCCAGCAGGATGAGCGGGAAGCGGTTCTGCAAACTGTCCTTAGTCTGCCCACTAAATATCGCGAGCTAATCGTCCTCTATTATTTTCAGGATGAAAAACTGGAGGATATTGCCGGAATCTTGAATTTAAACCTTAATACGGTGAAAACAAGACTATCAAGGGCTAGGGCAATGTTAAAAGAGAAGTTACATTCTTTTTCAGGAGGTGATCTGCTTGGAAAAAGATCTTAAAGAGGTAAAAGATTACTACCAGCAAAATTATTTCCATGACGAAATCGCTAATAGAATTAAAGACCGGGTTCAACAACAGATTCAACCGAAACGGATTAACTGGTGGAGAAGGCTGTTCTATTTCAGCGGTGCGGCGGTGGCAGCCTTCGGAGTGTTTGTGGTGTTGGCCTTTTTCTCGCCGGCAGTGGCCGAGGTGGCGGCAAAAGTGCCATTTTTAAATATGATTTTTAAATCGCAGCCGATTTCGGATGTCATTCTCACGACGCTCACCGAAAAAGGGTATAAAGTCGATGGAATCGGCGTTCGATACGAGCCAAAGAAAGTAATGTCCGTGAGGCTTCAGGGAACGGAGGAAGAGGTAAATAAGGATAAACCGGAAGTGAAGAAGATTGTGAAAGACCTGTTGCTGTCAAGAGGGTTTGATGCCTACGGAGTGAGGGTCGAAGCGTCCCAATTTACACCGCCAGTACTAAGCGAAGAAGAACAGAAAATCGAGGAGTTAAACAAACAGGTATTTGATGTTGTATCCAATGTACTAAAGAGCTATGGCAATGAAGAACCCATAGGCTTAGCGAATAAGACGATTGAAATCAATTTGCCGAATACGGAAACAAAAAAGGATGAAATCAAGCAAAAAATCCAAAGCCAGCTTGCTGAGAAAGGACTTGGAACGTTCACGGTTAACGCTGTCGTGTATAATGTCAAAAAAAGAGAGCGGGAAATGCGCTGGTCGGACATCATTACAACCATTGCAGATGGCATGTTCAGCAGTAAGAAATATAAAGTAATCGGAGTAGGATACACAAATCGCTCGGCTGAATTTATGCAAATTACGATTAGTACCTCGGTATCCTCCAAAGATGCCGATTATGAAGAAGTGACAGACAGAATCGAAGACACCATTCGGGAATTTTTAACCTCCAAGGAAACAAAGGAGATTATTAAGGATGATGCGTATAAGGTATTCATTCGTTCGAAGGATAAGAAAGAAAGAGTGATTACGAGATAGGGTCCCTTTCACGCAATGTACTTTGTCAAAAACAAAAGACTCCATATTGCAGGAGTCTTTTGTTTTTATAGCTTATTTTAAATCAAGATAGTGGTCATACATTTCCAGATTCTCAAGAAGTTCGTGCTTGTAGGCAAGCAGCGCTTTTTTGACGATGGAGCTATAATTTTCGTTGCTAAGCTCCGCGTTGCATTCATCCAGTTCCCTGTTTTTAACTAATTTAAGCTCATTGAAAATATTTCCTAATTCTCTCCCCATCTTGAAGCCTCCCAAATTTTTAATCTATTTCTTTAAAATAAGGATGGACAAATTTTTCATAGATTATACGGGAGGAGTACGTTCTATTTTGATGCTAAATTATCTCGATTGACCGCTTCGGGCGGCTGTTCCATCCAGCCGTTATCAATCATGATTTTTGCGCCCTCTTCTACAAATAATGAGATATTCATTAACGCTCTTGTGTACATGAACCCAATATCGTGTCTTCCATTTACAGCTGCAGAATTTCCAAATGCCCGAATCTTCATCGAGAACATATCTACCTTATGATACAACATTAATTTATCCGAAAAAGGAGAATAGGTGGATGTTGTGACTAAATGGTCAAGAAAAGACGGTGATGGTAAGTTTTCTTCATGTAGCTTATTCATATACCGCTCTAACTCATTATGTGTAATATCTCTGCCTTTTATAAATAAATCACGGACCCTTTCCGATTTTACTACTTGACTAAAACCCAAAATCAGCGCTTTGCTTGTCACGTTATTTTCAATATTGTCATAAAGATGGGTGATTTCTAAAGCGTGTAAAGGACGTACTTGACCAAAATATCCATTTAGAAAATCGTGATGGACGAAAGTTACTTTTTCCGGTATTGGAATGGCAGGCGGTTTCATAATAAAGCCTTTTTTCATTAATAAATCATTTATGTGTTCCATCAATTCAATGGTGGAATTCATGCAGTGAATAAAAAATTCCTTTACATCCTCTCTATACATTAGTGGGATCGCCACACCATAAATGCTGAGCCCCGCTTTTGCGGCATATTTTAAATAATGGACGTAGAACTGATCTTCAAATAATCTGGGAGCACCAAGATTAACATCCTCATCTGAAAACCCAGCCGGGATCGGAAAGTTTTCCTTTTTAAAAATTCCTGCGATTGAACTCATAAATTCATTTGTTAACGATAAAGCATGATTCAGCAGTTTTTTTATATCTTCATCATCTACGTGTTGCTGATAATATCTTAAAATACATCTAGACATGCTATTTCCCATATAGGTCGCCCAAAGCTTCGCTATTTCGGCTGCTGTTAATTTTTCTGATACGGAACCTTTTTCTGAAGTTAAAAGATTTTCGATGGGAGTAGTCTTTTTGGAACCAATCTTTATTGGTTTAATCATTTTTGCCAAATCATTCACCTTACCATTTTTTAGTTATTTTTCTTCTTTTTAAAAAAATTATTCGTTTGTTGGGGCAAATCTACACGGTAAAAAGTGAAAATGGGCAACATCAGCTAAGCGATATTAAAAAAGCGGAATAGTTTTTTTAGCAAGGCCTAGATCTAATTGAATCTGGCCCTTGCCTTTAATATACTAAGATTAAAAATAATAGATTAGGTTAGGAATTGGAATTTCATGAACAAAAAGAAATTTGTCATTGTAATAGCGTTTGCGGTGGTATTGCTCCTGTTGCTGGTGAATGCCGGGAAGTTCCTGGTTGCTAAGGACACCGTACAAAAGGCAGACGCCATTATTGTCTTAAGCGGCGACCGCGGCGAACGAGTGGAAAAAGCCGCAGAGCTGTATCATCAGGGATATGGCAAGTATTTTGTTATTTCTGGCGGCATCATCTATAACGATGTGACGGCTGCCGAGTTGATGAAGGAGCATGCTTTAAAGCTCGGGGTTCCGGAAAGTGTGATTATCCTAGAAGACCGTGCTGATAGCACCTACGAAAATGCCGATTTCACAAGGAGGGTCATTAAGTCTTATCCTATCGATTCTGCCATTGTTGTTTCGTCCAATTATCATATGAAAAGAGTCAAAATGATTTTTGACCGCGACTTTGAACATAGTGGAGTCAAGCTTTATTACGCCGGTGTGAAGGATCGTTATTTTAACAAGACGAAGTGGTGGAGCAATAACAAAAGCATCATGATTACCGTTAATGAATATTTAAAAATGGCGGGGTATGCCTTAGGGAAGAACTATTGAGGGGGTTTCTGATGGGGACAAGTAAATTCATTGGTACTAAGCAGCTGTCGTATCAATTGGCGCGACAAGAGATCAGGACGGGGGACCTGTTATTTTGCAGCGGACGGCATATAGTTAGTGAGTTGATCAAGAAGGTTTCGGATTCGATGTTTAGCCATGTGGCCTTGTTATGCTATTGGAATGATCGCGTAGTAGTTTTAGAAAGTGTGGAGAATGATGGTGTCAGGGCGGTTCCGTTGTCTCATTACCTTTATAACTATGAAAATAGTAATAAAAAGTATAATGGTGAAATGTACTTGGCGCGCCATGAAGAGGTGGACAGTCCTCATTTTGATTTAGGAAAAATCAATAAAATGCTGGGAAATGCCGTGGACTTGCTTAATTATAATTATGATAAAGACGAAATCGCCCGTATTGTAGCCCGTGTAGGTTTAGGGATCGGCAAGCACAAGGATGATAAGTCGTTTATTTGCTCGGAATTTGTGGATGTATGCTTCAAGCAAATGGATATTGTATTTGGGCGAGATCCGATGGGATTTATTTTTCCCGAGCATATTGCGGCGGATGCGAAGGTTACGCCATTGTTTGAAATTCAGCCGTAATCGGCGGGAATTTTTTGATGGGGAGGTTCCAATTTCTGTCTAAATGGACAATCCTGCCTGAAAAATAAACAAACCGGCTTAAAAAATAGACAAAACACCTTGAAAAAAAGACAAAACTTAAAATGACTTAAATATGGAATTGCCCGATTGGTAAGAATATCAGGGGAAAGGGGTATGGATATGGATTTAACGATTAAGTGGAAAGAGAAAATGGCCTTTTCGGGTGTGACTCCCTCTGGACATGAAATTATCATGGATGCGGCTCCCGAGGTGGGTGGAGAGAATTCCGGCGCAAGGCCGACGGAACTGCTGCTGCAGGCGGTTGCGGGCTGCACCGGAATCGACATTATTTCCATCCTGCATAAGATGCGGCTTGAGCCTTCGTCTTTTCATATGGAGGTTAAAGGCGAACGGGCCGAGGAGCATCCTAAGCGATTTACAGCTATTAACATTCATTATGCGTTCGAAGGGGAACTGCCTGAGGACAAGGTTGTACGGGCGATTCAATTGTCGAAGGATAAATATTGTTCCGTTTCGCATTCCTTAAATGCCGAAATAACCGTCAGCTACTCTATTAATGGGGCTAAAGGGGAAAACCAAATTTAGATTGCCACTGAAAAAGCCCTTCCCAATGAGAAGGGCCTTTCGCATTATTGGATTAAAGCGCCGTTGCTGTCAAAGGTATATTTCGTTCCATTGACCTCGCGTTCTCCAGTGACCATTTTCCCTTTTTCATCGAGATAGTACCATTTTCCGCTGGAACGGGTCCAGCCTGTCTGCATGACTCCCTGCTTATCAAAGTAGGCCCAGTTTTCTCCGGCAATGTACCATCCAGTTACCATAGCCCCGGTAACCTCATTGAGGTAATACCATTTTCCTTTGTCCTGCAGCCAGCCAAGCCGTCTTTTGCCATTTTCATAGAAATACCATGTTGAATTTTCTTTTACCCAGCCTTTTTTCGGGGTATCATTGGCGGCCCGTACATCATTGACAAACTCTGTCCAGGTCACCCCATGGGAAGTTAAATAGGCTAACGGGTCCATATGGTCTGTTCCGCCTAGATTCTTGGAGACCCATGCATGTGATACCAGGGTTTGGCCATTGATAACATCTAGATTTTTTTGTTTTAAAAGATGGGCAATTAGCCAGACGTAGCGATGATAGGAATCTATAAATTTAGCATGGTCGCTTGTCTCACATAATTCCACATGGACATAACGAGGATTCCCCTTCCCAGCGCCCCATGCTTTGTAGTCCGTATTGGCTGTTTGAACAATCGAATCCCAATCGACGAAAAAGTGGACAAAGGCATTACGATTGTCCCATTCTCTGTGAAAATAAGCAGATTCTGCTTCTGCCGTTGCTTCCGGGGTTGCGGTTGAATGAGCTACTACCCCCTCATATGCGCCAACACCGTTTCGATACGGCTCTCTTGGCAAACCAGGGATTAAATCTTTTTTAATTGGATAGGTCATGACTTACTTCTCCTTTCAATATAATTTATCCACTGTGTTTTCCGTTAACATTGTTATGATATTCAAAAGGCCAGTAAATTGCTCTTATTAGGATGGGATAAGTTGGGATTTGTGAGATGTTCGGTAAAAATGGGGGACGAGGCACTAGAAATACCCCCGGACCTTCTGTCTGAAAAGACTTTTCCGAGGGCAAACCTTATTGTAAGTAGTCCGGATGATCCTGTTTGTGCTGCTGATTGATTTCTGAGAAAATATTTGGCTGTTCCTTATTCGTGGATGTGTAGTCACACTCACATTA
This sequence comes from Neobacillus sp. NRS-1170, assembly GCF_050468025.1. Lineage (NCBI taxonomy): Bacteria > Bacillati > Bacillota > Bacilli > Caryophanales > Bacillaceae > Neobacillus > Neobacillus sp. NRS-1170. Next base: position 43,555 of record NZ_JBITPF010000041.1, read on the forward strand.
GGAAAATAGAGGTCCAGGAGTTTTTTCAGCTCACCGACTGTGACTGGTTTGGCATCATCTTTTAATTCATATCCAAGCAGGCCGTTAGGTTCAATTGTGGCGTATTTAATGTCTTCGTTTTTAGAAATGCCTTCGTTGCGCATCCGCATTTCAAGATGGTCAACGGTCAGTCGCAGCTTTTTTAATGTTTGGATATTCAAGTTGCCATTCTCAATCACGACCTTCGATTTTCCGCTTAGAAGTTTTTCAGCAAAATTAAACTTTATTTGTAAGTATTCTAAAATCAATAAAATTGCGACAAAAACGGCAGCACCTTCGATGGTTTTTGTTACACTTTCCTCTACTATTGGTTGAACGATGATTGTCCCAATGGCAATTACAACAATGGTTTGTGCCAAGGTCATTTGGGCAATCGATTTTCTGCCGGATATTCTTAACAGGAGAGTCCCTGCTGCAATTAAAATTAATGATTTCCAAATGATGGATAGATCCATCTGCTCAGCTCCTAATACTATGTTTTTATATAATTTTCCACTTATAATCCAAATTATTTATTGTAGAAACTATATTTAATGGAGGTGGGCATGGATGACAAATGAAAGGACAAAACCGCCAAATTCGATTAAATATAGTATTTGGCAAACGCGGACGGAAGGGATTGATCCAAGGATTAAGGAGAAACTGGATCAATCCCAGCCGCGACGAAAACCAATTGATAATCCTGAGTGAAATCAAAACCCCCATTTTAGTTTGGGGGTAATTTCATTTATTTGAAATGAAATTATTTGTATAAGTCAGTTTACGTGACCGTATTTTCTTTTCGCGGCCTAATCTGGTCACGTAGACTGCCTCTAAGTGACCGTTTTTACTGCCCACGCCCCAATTCAGTCACGTAGATTTCTATCGGCGCACCACTGGTGCAAAATTACACTTTCATTTTGTCAGGAAGGTCCTGAATCGACTGGACGACCATATCAAGCTTGGACTCAACGCGGTAAAGCAAGAAGAGGGTCACGGCAATTGGGAATCCCACCTCGTTAATGATCGGGATAATCTGATCCATGGTATTTGCTCCTTTCCTAATTAAGAGTTTTGTAAAAAGAGGCCGGCTTCATCGTTGACGAGAATCCGGCCTCTTCTTTATTAAAATTAAACAAGTTCATATTCAGTTACATTACGGTCTATGATTCTTGCTCCTTTTGCTTCCACATACTTGCCGCTGGCAGAAGTGAAAACCTCGGATGCAATAATCTGTCCCATCGAAAGTTTAACAACCTGCTCATCAATCGGTTCTTTTGGATTATCGATCGATAAACGAGCAGTTTTGCCAAACTCCGTACCAAACTGCAATTCCAACGTTTTAGCCATTTTCTTCACCTCCTATCAATAAAGTTACCTTTGATTAATCGCGTCCGTCTGCTGTGTACAAATGTCCACGGACGGTGCCTGACACCTAAGCTAGGATTTCGGAGCTGTCGTTTCGCTCTACTTTGTTTAAAACGTCGCTGGTTAGTGTGGTGATGGCTTGGGCTGCTTGGTATAATTGGTCAGCCGTTGCATCGTTATTGATATTGCTAAACGATTTGGCTTTGTAAAGCGGATTGCCCTTTTCGTCCATGCCGGCTTCGAAAACGATACGAAGCTTTGTTCCTTCTAATAATGTTTGTGCCATTGTCTCTCACCTCCTTTCACCTTTTATATAGGAATTTAGAGGCGGAAAGGGCAGGGTGGAGGGGAATTTTTTTTGAAATAAAAAAAGAGCGACTATCCAAGCCGCTCTTTCAATGTTTAAATCTACTTATTGACCCGGATGAAGAAAATTGATAGCGCCCAATAAATTTCCATCTGGACCTCAAAAAGGGTAATCTTCAAGAATAACAAACAACTCTATGGCTTCCTGCCATAGAGTTGTGTTTGTTCATGAATTAATAGAATGAGCAGGATGTTAACAAAAACAAAGACAACAATGATAAAGTAAATCATTGCCGCGGCGGTGTTGGGATTTAACATCACGCCCAGCATCGCTCCCATCATTCCGCCCATGATGCCCGAAAGTACGCCGTTTAATGACGCGGTAAGGGAGACGGGTTTTCCGGTTAGATGTCCGACCAGCATTCCGATGGATACTGCGATAATCGTAGGAAGGGTTAAATCATTATCCTGGAGACTAATGCCCAAAATCGTCCCAAGGGTGACGCTTGCTATCATGGAACTCGACATGCTAATCATCATGCCCGTCATCGTGGTGATCCTTTTACTCTTTTGGTACGTTAGGTAGGTAACATAACTCGTTAGGAGAAAAACTAACAGTATGCTGAACAAAAGTACCATTGCCTTCTCCCCCTTTGTTTTAAAAGCAATATATGATACTTTTTTGAGAATTATGTTACCTATCCAACTTTAGTCATAGTCCTGCCTGACGGTGCATATTGTTAATATCATGTTAAAAGATGTGAAAAGCTTGTTGCTTTTTCACATAATATTCACATTTACGTGTTGTTTAAAGATAGAAAGTAATCTAACCTTACAGTAGGAGGTGTGAAAATGCTGCCAATAGAGCGCCGGCAACAATTGTTAAAATGGCTGAAAAAAGAAGGCACGCTTTCGATTACCGAAATCAGCAAGCGTCTAAATGTCTCGGAAATGACCGTTTATCGTGACATTAAGCCACTGATAGATGATAAAAAAATCATCAAAACTTCAGGCGGCATCAGTTTGGCACCGGCTGCGGATGCTTCCTCGACCGCTTGTACATACTGTCTCAAGGAAGGGAATAACCGTCACCCGTTTCAAATTATCACGCATGATTTAAGGGTGGAACAGCTATGCTGTCCACATTGTGGATTATTAAGATATAAGGATATTGAAAAAGAGGTCTCGCAAATTATATGCCGGGATTTCCTTCAAAATACGACCATCAGCGCAAAAATGGCGCACTTTTTAATGGATGCGGATTTTAATTTGAATTGCTGCCAGCCGCAAGTATTGACCTTTGCTTCGCTCAAACAGGCCGAGCAATTTCAAAAGGGCTTTGGAGGAATAATACTTTCATTTGAGGAAGCGATTGAAGAAAACCAAGCAAGAATGAACGGTCAGAAGGGCTGCGGCTGCAGTAAAAGAGAGGGAATGGTCGAATGAGTGTAAGCAGGAAGCTTCTTCTCCTTATTCCGGTCCTAGTTATTTTTCTATTTCCGACTATTCCTTCCGCCCATGCCTATATTAAAAAATCAACGCCGACTGAAAATGAGGTTTTTGATGAACCGCTGCAAAAAGTAACGATTCAGTTTGATGAACCGATTCAGCCTGATTATCATTCGATTGAGGTATTCGATTCGAACGGGAAGCGGGTGGACCAAAAGAATGAGAGAATCAATCCGAATGATCCCTCCATCATCGAGGCGGACTTAAATAGTAACCTGCCGAACGATACCTACAGCATCCAATGGAGGGTGGTATCAGGTGATGGACACCCAGTTGAAGGGGTGATTCCTTTCCAAATCGGGCACGATTCCAAGGGTTCAGCCACTACCCAGGGGTCGAAAGGGTATAAGCCTAAAGTGGATTTGATCCTGATTCGCTGGCTGCAATATATGAGCAGCGCCGGTTTTGTTGGGATTCTGTTCTTCTACCTATTTGTTCTCCCGAAAGAATTGGGTCAAGACACATGGGTTCGAAGTCGTTTTACAAAAATAATCGTCTATTCCTTCATAACCTTATGCTTTAGCATTATTATGAGCTTGCCGCTTCAGGCAACGATTGAATCGGGCTTATCATGGGGGAAGGTTTTCCACGTTAAAGTATTAGGGGATCTGTTGACAAAAAGTGTGTTTGGGAAAACATGGATCACAGCAATAGTGATGCTGCTTATTCTCTGGCCGTCAACATTTTTACTATGTTATAAACCTTTTCAAAAACAAATATGGATTTGGATTTCGCTTGCGCTTGGAATAGGGATGCTAAGGACGAAGACGTTCACCAGCCACGCGGCCTCTTCCAAAAGTGGTATGCTGCCGGTGATTATGGACTTTGTTCATTTACTGTCGGCGTCCATTTGGATCGGCAGCTTGATTGCGCTGATTGCCTTGCTTCCATTGCGCAAACAACAAGCCTATTTTGAAACGGTCCGCCGGTTTTCAAAATGGGGAATTGCCATCGTGATCATTTTATCCGCAACAGGCCTTTATGGAAGCTTGTTATACATTCCAAATTGGCGGTCGCTTTTCGTGACAGATTACGGAAAGGCTTTGCTAGGGAAGGTTCTGCTCTTAGTCATCATGGTGCTGTTTGCGGGGGTTAATTTTTTAAAAGGAAAGCGTAATAATGAAAAAGGAATATCACGTTCGTTATGGGGGGAAATGTCAGCAGGAATCATTGTTCTGGTTCTGTCTGTGATCCTGACGAATCTGCCGACTGCGATGGCGTCGCCTGGGCCTGTGAAGGAAACGAATAAAGTTAAAGGCAGCAGCATCACGTTTGCGGCGACTCCGAATGTGATTGGAAAAAACACTTTCGAAGTTTCCTTGAAAGACCGAAACGGCCGACCGATTAAGGCGGTTGAGCAGATCACGCTGACGTTTACATCTCTTGAGATGAAGATGGGGGACGATACGATTCGTTTATTAAAGATCAAGGATGGCAAATACGGCTCAAAAGGGTTGAATTTCAATATGTCGGGCCGCTGGAACGTCCGTGTCCACGTCCTGACCAAGGATTTAGAAACAATGGATACTGATTTTAAGGTTCTTGTAGGGAGCCAATAGAAGAGGAGATATGAGGATGAAACATATTTTAAAAGCATTTTTACCAACAGTTTTGGGGTTATTCTTATTTACGAGTGTCGCAAGTGCGCACGTGACCGTCGTTCCAAAAACATCAACAACAGGTGCCTGGGAAACGTATACGGTGAAGGTTCCGGTTGAAAAGGAAGTTGCCACGACAAAGGTTACCATTAAGGCGCCAGCCGGAATTGAAATTAAGTCGTACCAGCCGGTTCCTGGCTGGAAGTATTCCGATGAAAAAGATGAAAAGGGCATTGTAAAGTCATTCACGTTTGAAGCAACAGGAGAAGGGATTTTGCCAGGCCAATTCCAATCCTTCACATTTGTAGGGAAAAACCCTGACAATGCCGGTAAGGCTGCTTGGGATGCTTTTCAATATTATAAAGATGGCAGTGTTGTAGAATGGACAGGTGACGAAGGATCGGATTCCCCTCATTCGATTACGGATATCGTGGCGGGTGCGGCAGAGGCCGATCATCATGATGTAAAAACGGAAGAGCCGAAAAAAGAAGAGGTTAAAGCAGCAGACGATAAGGAAGACTCAGATTCTAATTCACTTCCGTTGATTTTATCGATTGTTTCAGTGGTATTATCATTGGGCGCGCTTGTGGTAGCGGCTCGTAAAAAATAAATGGTTTAAAAAATGACCTATTCAGAAGTTGAATAGGTCATTTTTTTTGAAGAGGTCTTACTCAGCTGAATATTCAGGTCCCCATAAGATCCATAGTTCTGTTTCATCTGCATAAATGTAGATAGAGTCATTATAGAATTCACTAGTTTCACTTGCTTGAGCTTGTAAAACGTAATCATTTAACTGTTCTTCAGTTGCCGGTACTCCTAAAGCAAGAGCAGCTTTTTTCAATAACTCTCCATATGCAGAATCACCATTTACGTACCCATCAGCAAAAACCAACGCGATGTTTTCTTCACCATGGTATAGATAGTACGCTTCAGTTTCTGCGTCATATTCAACTGTTACGCCGTATGGAGCAGCCACTTCATTCAATTTATTTAATGTTGGGTTAGCTTGTACAACAGCTCCGTCAGCACCAATTTGTTTGCCTTCAATCGTTGTATTGGCTGCCATAATTCCAGTGTTGTAGAAAAAATATGTTTTTCCGTTAATGTTATTCCAGCCAAGCGCCATTTTACCGGAAGTAGGATTTAGGTAGTACCACTTGCCGCCTGATTGAAGCCAGCCTGTTTTCATTGCTCCATTTGCATTCATATAATACCAGTCAGAACCAGACTTCACCCAGCCAGTCTTCATGGCACCTGATGCATCAAAGAAATACCATTGAGTGGAAACCTTAACCCAGCCCGTTTTCATAACGCCGCTGGCATCAAAATAATACCATTTGCCGCTGACTGAAACCCAGCCCGTTTTCATGTAGCCATTTGAATCAAAGTAATACCACTTGTTGTTCAGTGAAAGCCAGCCTTTTTGCAAAGCTCCTTTTGCATTGTAGTATGTCCAGTAAGAACCTTTCTTTACCCACTGATTATGGTACTGAACAGCAGTGGTTCCGCTTGTTGCTGCGAAGGATGATACTGGTGAAGAAAGCAATGTAAGTCCAGCTACTAATGTTACAGCTTTTAATGTTTTTTTCAATGTAGTGCCCCCTATTTATCTGATTCTAGAGTATTTTACTATTAAAATATCAATCTAGTAAATTAATTTTTTAACCGTTTTTTAATTTTTTTAATCTAATTTTAATTTTTGGAAATAAAAAAGCTGATTGGATTCCTCCAATCAGCTTTCGCTATTCCCTGATAATTCTAATTGTGTCCTCAATTCGTTACGAACGCGCTGCTTTTCTTCTGTTGAAACCAATCCATAATAGATATGATTAATCATTTTTCCTTGCTCTTTTAATTCCATTTGTTGAATCGAAGTTCCTACATGCTTATAGCCGTGTTGGATCGCAACCATTTGGTCAAAAGTAAGGTTCGTTTTTACATTTTTGCCAAGGACGGTAAAGATATCGGAAAACTTGGTTAAGCTTGAAAGGCTAGCACCTTCTTTAACGATTCCTTCGATGATCTGACGCTGTCTTGATTGACGGCCAAAGTCACCTCTCGGGTCTTCATGTCGCATTCTTGTATAGCTTAAAGATTCTTTGCCGTTTAGCGTTAATTCGCCTTTAGCAAAGTGAATGCCATCTTGTGTAAAATCAAGGTCATTTTGGACCGTTACGCCGCCAACGGCATCGACCATTTCCGTGAAGCCCTCCATATTGACTTGAATGTAATAGTCAATTGGAATATCAAGAAAGTTTTCAACGGTATCCATCGCCATAGGAACTCCTCCAAAAGCGTAGGCGTGGTTAATCTTGTCTTCTTTCCCCTTGCCGACAATCTCGGTCCTTGTATCACGCGGAATGCTAAGCATTTTCACGGAATTGTTATTAGGGTTGACGGTTAACACAATCATCGTATCGGAGCGGCCTTTGTCCCCTTCGCGCTCGTCCACACCAAGCATTAAAACTGAAAATGGATCCTTGGCCTTCACTTCGACTGGCTTTTCCCGTTTTTTAGATTGTGTTCGTTCAATCGGCTGATGCATCGTTTCAACCGCGTTATTTAAAGATTTATATACAGTGTACCCGTATGCTCCTCCGCCTAGTAACATAATGGCAAGGATGGCACTGGTCACTTTCATCCATTTTTTGCTTTTCCTTTTTTGAGATCTCATGAAAAAACCTCCTAAAAACTTACAAAGTTTATTGCAATTGCTATTTAGTTTAGCAAAATTATTGCATAAGTGATAGGTTAAAAATATGGAAATAGTAAAGTAGTACATTTTTGGACTAACTAAATAGAAACATATGAGAAGGACCATTTCATTGCCCGAAAAGCCAAAAAGCGAGCAGCCGAGGTAAATGAAAAGCCGTTTCATTGCCCGAAAGACAAAAAAACGATCGTCCAAGGTAAATGAACTTGAAATCCCGACAATTCAAACTATTGTAACTATTCTTCTCGCGTGATAATCTTGAGGTTGTATATACTTGATTGAGGTGAGAAGAATTGAACACCAAAGCATTTACCATGGCATCCATCACTGTCATCATTTGGGGCTCGACGTTTGCAGCGATTCGGGTAGGATTGCAAGGGGGCTATTCATCCGGCCATTTAATCCTCAGCCGCTATCTTATTGCATCGGCCCTTTTCGCTATTTATGCTTTATGGCCGGGGACAAAATTCAGGCTGCCGAAAAAAGAGGATTTGCTGCGCTTATTAGTTCTTGGCTGGGTCGGCATCAGCATTTATCATATTGGGGTTACGTTCGGGGAACAAACCGTATCAGCAGCGACGGCAGGTATGTTGGTGTCGTCTGCACCCATTTTTACCGCTCTTATTTCGGTATTTATTTTAAAAGAGCGCATGGGTTTGTTTGGCTGGATTGGATTAGCTCTAGGCTTTATTGGGATCGGACTGATTACAATGGCAACAGCAGGTTCGTCACTTCAAATATCGAAGGGCTCCTATTTAGTGCTTATGGCCGCTGTAGCAACGTCGGTGTTGTTTGCTTATCAAAAACCACTATTGAAACGGTATACCTCGATGGAATTAACAGCTTATTTTACATGGGCAGGAACGCTGCCATTTTTTATTTTTTTCCCGGGTCTGTTTGACGATATCAAACATGCGACAATGGAGGCCAATCTATCTGCGCTTTATATTGGGATTTTTCCGACAGCTATTGGTTACGTCACATGGGCAATTGCGCTTGGGGCAGGAAAGGCTGGTGCCGTTACGAGCATGTTATATATTGAACCGGTAGTTGCTATATTGGTTGCGGGAATCTGGTTGAATGAATGGCCAACTCTGCTTTCGATTAATGGCGGTGCGATTGCGATTGCTGGTGTCATTGTTGTTAATTTGCTGGGCTCGAAGCGTAAATCGGTTGTCGAAAAGCAGCAAAAGGTAGAAATAACATAACGTGGTAAGTGGGGGCAGAGTGCCCGCTGCGGTTCCAATAAGAGGTTGCCGGTCACTGTAGGTAACTAAGATTCCCTGCTAGCCCATGGATTTTTCTCCTTTTATATCCAGCCGGACGCCCATAAAGCGGGGATGGTTTCTTCCCACAATGAACTCTTTAAAAAGCGGAATAAGGCCTTAGTGAAACAATTGATAAAAGAACAAAAAATTTTAGGGTTGAAAGTTGAGTGACAATTTGGTAAATTAAAATAAATGAAAAAGGCTATGTGTAACTGGCGAAACACGGATCACCGTGAGGGAGCACATAGTGTCGCAGCCGTTCGCCTGGGCAGAGGTAAGGGATATTATCCCTTGCCTCTTTCTGTTTTCTAGGAAACCACCACAAGCGAAAAGGGGAGAATAAGGATGAACACAACAACTTTAGAAAAGGTTAAAACGATTAAAACGCTTAATAATATTGCAGAAAGCGGGCTTAAGGTTTTTCAAAAGGGTCAATTTGCTATCGACAATGACTGTGAAAACCCAGATGCTATTTTGGTTCGAAGCTTTAACATGCATACATTAGAAATCGGTGACAAGGTCAAAGCCATTGCCCGTGCAGGAGCGGGTGTCAATAATATTCCGGTTACTCAATGTACGGACCAAGGAATCGTTGTCTTTAATACCCCTGGTGCGAATGCGAACGCAGTAAAAGAAATGGTGCTGACCTCTTTGATGGCTTCATCCCGTAACCTTTTTGCCGGAATTGCCTGGACTAAGACGTTGGAAGGCGAGGGCGCGCAAATTCCAAAGCTTGTCGAAGCAGGTAAGAAGCAATTCGTTGGAAAAGAAATTAAGGGAAAAACGCTTGGGGTCATTGGCCTGGGTGCGATCGGAGCGCTTGTTGCGAATGATGCGCTTGATTTAGATATGGATGTGATTGGGTTTGACCCGTTTATTTCTGTTGATACAGCATGGAACTTGTCCCGCAATGTTCAAAGAGCGATGACGATTGAGCAATTGTTTGCTGAGTCTGATTATATTACGGTTCACGTCCCGTTAACGGATGATACAAGAGAAATGTTTAATAAAGCTACTTTTAGCCTTTTGAAGCCTGGTGTTCATATATTGAATTTCTCACGCGGAGAGCTTGTGAATGAAACCGATATGGCAGCTGCCTTGGAAAGCGGCGTGGTTGGCAAGTATATCACCGATTTCCCGAATGAAAATGTGCTAAAAATGAAAAATGCCGTGCCTATTCCTCATCTGGGTGCTTCTACTCAAGAATCGGAGGAAAACTGTGCGATTATGGCGGCGCGTCAGGTGAAGGACTTTCTTGAAACAGGAAACATCAAAAACTCAGTCAACTTTCCAAACGCTTCCCTGCCGTATACCGGAAAGCGCCGGGTCGCAGCTTTCCATCATAACGTTCCTAATATGGTTGGCCAGATTACCTCAGCAATCTCAAGCTATCAATTGAACATTGCTGACATGGTTAACAGAAGCAGAGGGGATTATGCCTATACCATCATCGATATTGATAACAAAGTAAACGGCGATATCATTCCTAGCTTGGAAGAAAAAATTAAGCAGATTGAAGGTATTGTTAACGTTCGGGTTATATAGCTTAGAAAGGCACCTATAAATTTAGGTGCCTTTTCATATGGGGAAAACAACACCAGAGTGATGTAAATCATATATCAGTTTTTGGATGTATGGTTTAATGGAATCAAACTACAAAAAATTTAGGAGGATGGTGGGAAATCGATGAGCCGGGATGGATTGCCATATCAAATACAGAGGACATCATTATCGTGTGCTGGAAAACCAACCAGTCTGATTAAAGATTTAAAAGCACTTTTTAAAGCAAGTGTGTTAATTGCCAACGTATTGCCTGTTTTCTCCGGATTTTGGTTAGCGTTATATTTTACGGATTCATCCTTAACCAATTATTGGGGGGATTTTTTACTAACGATGATTGGAAGTACGTTGGTGATGGCCGGAGCCCTTGTCCTTAATAACTGGTACGATGTTGATATCGATTCCGTCATGGACAGGACGAAACATCGGCCAACGGTAACTGGGAATATTTCCTTAAAAGTTGTCTTAACCATGGGAATTTCTTTTACGATTTTGGGTTTCACGTTGTTGCTTTTTACCACGATTGAAGCAGCTATTTATGCTTTTGTCGGTTGGTTCACGTATGTATTTTTGTATACGATGTGGTCGAAACGGAGATATACCTTTAATACGATTATCGGAAGTGTCTCGGGTGCGGTTTCTCCTTTAATTGGCTGGACAGCGATAGAGTCTGGTTTTCATGTTGTCCCGATGATGTTGTTTTTGATTTTGTTTATTTGGCAGATGCCGCATACGTATGCGATTGCCATGAGGAAATATTACGAATATAAAGCCGCAGGGGTCGCGATGCTTCCGGTGGTGCGCGGGTTTGCGATTACGAAGAGGCAAATTTTTGTCTATGCTGCCTGATTACTTCCTTTGCCATTTTTCTTAGTGCCGATTGGGTTGACGTTTGTTGTCGTTGCTTCACTGCTTAACGTTGGCTGGATAGCTTTGAGCATGAAAGGATTTTATACAAAAAATGATCAGCAATGGGCTCGTCTTGTTTTTCTCTATTCCGTGAATTATATCATGATTATTTTTCTGTTAGCGGTGATTGTAACTTTACCTATTTTTTAATGAAAGGTTCTGTTAAACTTGGCTGTTGATTTGCGCTCCATGCGCTTCGCTTTCCGCGGGCGGTTCGGGGAGCCTCCTCGGCGCTTAAGCGCCTGCGGGGTCTCCCCTGCCCCGTACTCCCGCAGGAGTCTTCGCGCCTTCCGCTCCAATCAACAGATTGGCAAAAATCACATTAACCATAATTAAAAACTGCCCCAATCGGAGGCAGTTTTTTTGTTCACGGATTTGTCATTTTTGCTATTTAAGTACATAGCCACGTTGGAAACCATAATAACGGCGCGGTTTGAGGACCTCCTGTCAAGCAAAATGCCTCCTATTTTTTTAAAATTGTTATTTTCGTGTGACGCAGTTCACTTCAGTGAAAACCGTTCCCAATTATGATGTAGGTAAGAAATAATTAAAGGGGTTGATTTTGGTGGGAGCAACAAAAGTTAACCAGAAAAAAACGGCGGAAAAAGAGACAAATATAGGAACCTGGATTTCCGTAGGAGTCGTCGCTGCCGTCATTCTATTTACGTATTTAGTCCTCTTCGGGCTATATATGGATCGGGTTTAGGGGGGAAAAGAGATGAAAATGCATTTGGATGAAAAGATATGGCTGTCCTTAAGCTTTGGGATCATTGTAATCTTTATGCTGATCACGGGCTACCAAGCATTTGCGTTAGATATGGCACCTCCAAGTAATAAAGAACTCATCGATCCGCAAAAAGTCGATCAAACAGCGCCATTCGATAAGCCGGGGATTACCAAAGTGGGCGAAAAGGAATACAACGTGGTGATGACGCTGCAGGTATTCAGTTTTAATCCAGGCAATATTGAAGTACCAGCTGGTTCAACTGTACATTTTACCTTAACTACAAAGGATGTTGTTCACGGATTCGAAGTCGCCGGAACCAATTTAAATGCGATGGTGACGCCGGGCCACATTCAAAAAATCACACAGAAATTTGATAAGCCAGGAAAATATTTAGTGTTATGTAATGAATATTGCGGTGCAGGCCACCAGATGATGAGTACCACGATTACGGTTAAATAAAGGGGGGAATCAAAGTGCAAACAGCAAAATTAAACACATTTAAACAAAGTGCCAATAAGGCAATGGGGATCAGCAATGAGGATGCCAGATTAACAAAATCATATATTTTTGTCGCATTTGCCGCATTATTTTTAGGCGGACTGTTAGGGCTGCTGCAAGGCTTAAACCGTGCAGGCCTGCTGGAACTGCCGACATGGCTTAATTATTATAAAGTTTTAACCGCACACGGTCTTTTATTGGTAGTTGTCTTAACGGCTTTCTTCACCATTGGTTACTTTTATGCAGCTATGTCCCATACACTAGGCGGGCTGCTTCCTAAAGTTCGAAAAATCGCTTGGACTGGATTTGGACTGAAAATCATCGGATTTGTCTTAGCTGTTATCCCCATTTTAATGGGCAATGCCTCAGTTATGTATACGTTCTATCCACCGATGGCAGCATCACCAATGTTTTACTTTGGTTTAGTATTCATTGTGTTAGGTGTATGGGCTTGCTGTATCGGGGCCTTCATAAATGTAGCAGATTGGAGAAAGAACCATAAAGGACAGCATGTTCCGATTCTTGCTTATTTTGCAACTGGCGTTTTTATCCTGTTATTGTTCGCGCTGCTTCCTGTAGCAGTAGAAGTAATCGTTATGATCATTCCATGGTCATTAGGATGGGTTAAAACCATCAATGTAATGCTTGCCCGTACTCTATTCTGGGCATTTGGCCACACACTCGTTAATATTTGGTATTTAACCGCTACTTCTGCATGGTATGTCGTGGTTCCAAAAATTATGGGCGGAAGACGCTGGAGTGATACATTAACCCGCGTCGTCATTATTGCATTAGTTGTCATGAACATTACCGGTGGATTCCACCACCAGATCATTGACCCAGGTATTTCTGAATCTGTTAAGTTCTTGCACGTATTTATGAGTCTGGCAATCGGCTTCCCGTCATTAATGACAGCATGGGCGATGTTCGCAGTATTTGAACGGACTGCAAGAAAACAAGGCGGTAAAGGATTTATCGGCTGGTATAAAAAGATGCCGTGGGGCGATGTTCGTTTCTTAGCACCATTTATCGCGATGGTGGCCTTCATTCCAGCTGGCGCAGGCGGTATCGCACAAACAACGAACCAATTAGACCAGGTTGTTCACAATACGATGTGGATTGTGGGACACTTCCACTTAACACTAGGTATGTCCGTTGTGATGACTTTCTTTGGAATTAGTTACTGGTTAGTTCCGTATATTTCAAAACGGGTGTTAACACCACAAATCAATCGATTAGGCGTTATTCAAACTTGGATTTGGACAGTCGGTATGGTGTTAATGTCAGGGGCGATGCATACAGTTGGCTTACTTGGATCACCGCGCAGAACTTCTTATACAACTTATGGTGATAATGCGACGGCATTAGGCTGGGATCCATATTTGTTCATGCTGGCGATTGGCGGAACCTTGTTGGTCATCGGTGTCATTCTTCAAGTATATGCGGTTATCAACATGATGTTCTTTGCACCAAAGGGAGAAACCGAATTCCCAATTGCGGAAGCAGAAGAAGACGGATCTGCCACTCCATATTGGACTGAACGCTGGGGATTATGGATTGTCGTGATGCTGTTAGTGGTGGCAATGGCGTATGTTATTCCGATAACTGAGTTTATTGTCAATGCACCTCCAGGATCACCGCCATTTAAAACGTGGTAATAAGAAAAGCAGAAGCGCAGAGGCGCTGTAGCTGGACATTTTTTGAAAAAGAGATAGCTCGAATCGGTGGGCTATCTCCTTTTTATTATTAGGCTCTGTTAAACTTTGTTGTTGATTTGCGCTCCAGGCGCTTCGCTTTCCGCGAGCGTGCCGGGGAGCCTCCTCGGCGCTTTAGCGCCTGCGGGGTCTCCCCTGCCCCGTACTCCCGCAGGAGTCTTCGCGCCTTCCGCTCCAATCAACAGTGTTAAAAGTCAACAATGCCCTTTACCAGAGCCTATTATTAAATAGATTTGGGAAGTGATCGTGATGATCAAGGATTGGCGTACAACAATCGCGTGTGCAATTGTCCTTTTATTCGGCATAACGCTATTTCTTTTCGGAACCAATGGGTTTAGTGCATTTACGGCAGAAACGGCACGGGTCAATAAACTGGTGCAGGATAAGCCGAAGTTCCCAAACGTAACCTTAGAGGATAGCAAAGGTCGGGATTATGCTATTTCTGAATTTAAAGGTAAATATGTTTTTATTACCTTTCTGTATACATTCTGCACCACGGTTTGCCCGCAATTGGAAATGAATATGTCGAAAGTGTATAGTGCGCTGCAGCCGAAATATCTCGGGATAGATATCGTATTTCTAAGTATTAGTTTTGACCCGGCGAGAGATGATCCGGGGACACTTGAAAAATATCGCAGCTATTTTCATAGTGACGGGGAAACCTGGAGAATGGCTCGGATTCCCAATAAAGCGGAGCTGGATTCCCTGCTAAAAGCCTTTGGTGTCATTGTGATTCCAGATGGATATGGAAATTTCACTCATAATTCAGCCTTCTATTTAGTGGATCCGAAAGGTACGTTAGTGGATGTCATGGATTATAAAAAGACGGATAAAGCGGCTAAGAAGGTTGCCGCTATTCTTAAAAGGGAAGCGGGGGAGTAAGCAATGAAACAGGCTGTCTATGGATTATTGATTTATATCGTTTTGGCGCTTCCCCCTGTTGCTCATTTATTGGAATCGATTATGATCGTTCACATGCATATGCAAATGCCGTTGCTCGTATTTTCGGGGTTTTTAATGGCACGTTTTTTTCAAATCCTGTTTCCTAGCTTTTTTGAAAAATGGAATCGAAACGGGATACCTGGGGTTTTTCTGTTTATTATCATTATGGTTTACTGGACAATTCCGAAAACGATGGATGAGACGTTAACTGTGCAGAGTGCGGAGGTATTGAAATTTGTGACGCTGCCGTTTTTAGCCGGGGTTTCATTGCGGGATAGCTGGAAAAAGCTTAGCGGACTTGGAAAAAATGTTCTCATTCTTATTTTTACAGTAAAATATTTTGGAATGGGCTTATTATATATCAACATACCTATACAATTGTGCAACAACTATCTCGTGATGGACCAGTTAACTCTTGGTTGGGGGTTTTTGACGACCGCCATCTGTATGGCCATTTACTTGGTATATGTCGCTTTTACCGACCGGACGAAATATGAATAGTTTTATAAATGAATCCCCTTGTTTGGACTGACGAGGGGATATTTTATTACAAATCTATAATATTATTTCCTTTCTAGAAACCTATTTCCTTTTTAAATAGACAAAATTGCACCATAAAAAATTCGAATATTTTATAAAGAACCTGAATACTATTTTGGAAGGATTAAAATGGGGAAGAGGAGCTATTTTAACTAAAAGAGGGTGGAAAATACATGGGATCCATTGGAAATTACTATCGTATTTTAGACGTACCCTATGATGCAACTTTTAGTGAAATTAAAGAAGCTTATCGAAAAAAAGTAAAAGAAGTACATCCAGATAAAGACAAAGGGAATTCTGAACAGTTTAAAAGAGTGAAAGAAGCATATGAAATTCTTAGTAATGTTGAAAAAAGAAAGAGGTATGACGATCTCCTTTTCAAAACAGCTCATAACTTCACGCATAATCTGAACCAGGAATCTCCTGCAAAAACGAATCCTTCTATAAAAATAGTAAATATACAAAATAAAAATCGAAAACAGGTTACTCTATCACCTGTACTCATAAATGCGGCTCTTTATTTTATTGAAGTTTTAGGAAATGCGTATTTAAATAAAAAGAAATAGAACAGCAGCGGTTGGACAACCGATTTTATTGTCCATCGCTGCTGTTTTTGTACTCGTCTTTTGAGATTCAGGCAAGGCTATTCGGTTCCTCTAAAACTTGAACGTAACCATGAGTACCATCTATCCGAATGTAAGATCCATCTTTTAGAATTCTGGTAGCATTATCGATGCCGGCTACTGCGGGTATTCCATATTCACGGGCTACGACAGCTCCATGCGTCATCATGCCGCCGACTTCCATCACCAAACCCTTTGCAGAGTGGAACAACGGTGTCCAACCTGGGTCTGTAAACGGAGCAATCATAATTTCGCCAGAATTGAGTTTCGCCTCTTCAGCACGAAGCACTATCTTTGCAAAACCTTCGACCACGCCAGATGACACGGGTGTTCCAATTAACGAACCATCCGGGGCTTTCACATCACGCCGCCCCCCTGTAATGACTTCTCCATCACTAGTCATGACACGGGGGGGTATGAGCTTTATGTTTCCTTGATGCTGACTTTTGCGATCTACAATCAGTTTTTGAATGCCCCCATCAAAGATGCCTTCTTTAATAGCTAAGAGCTCACTTAAGGAAAGGTAAAATACTTCTGATTCTCTATACAGTTTTCCATGCTTTACAAGTACTCTGGCCTCGTCCAAGATAGCTCGCTTATAGATGTCAAAATGACGAATAAGGGTGTATTTGGGAAACTCCCGAAGTCCTGCCAAATTTCGATAGTTTCGTATCAGCCGAGCAAGGATTCGTGCCTTAAAGCGCCCCCCGGTTGTTCTGCGTACGTCGGAGATGATTTGCTTTTCGGCCTCTTGTGCTTCTTTTTCACCTTGAAGGAATTTGTCCCGATGTTCACCAGGTGCAAGACTGTGAATGTGACTTATAATCGAAGGAACGAGTGACGTTGGTGACTCCCGCCACCTTGTATTCGCAATATCGATTTCCCCCGGACACCGCATACCGTATATGCTCATGAAGTGCTCGAATTCCTTCCCGAATGCATCTCCTCCTTGAACTTGATACAATCCATCAAAGAAGGTGCTATCCTCGGCTCTCTGTATATACTCGACGACCTGGGGATATTCTCTTGCTATATCAGCAAGATCGCCAATCATTAGGCCGAGTTCGCTGGTGACGTTGCCGGTCAAGGATTTGTTAAGCAAATGCACTCTCTCATCATGACCCAGCCATCTTCTTACCAATGCCTCAGTTAACACTTTTGAAGCCAGACCCGAAAACATGTAGGGGGCTATTTTTCTTATCACTGATAAGATTAAGTTGCCGAGGTTTTCCTGGAGCCTTGAAATACGTTCGGCACTTGACACCTCAAACAGAAGGAGTTCAGTCTCTTGAATTCTTTGGTTCATGAAAAGGCTGATATCTTGCCTAGCAGCGGTGAAATCTTTTACAAACAAACCGGGAAGAACGGTCCGAATAGCGGTTCGGGCGGTTCGATAAAATGCCTTTTTTACATGTTTGTTTGCTGGATGCTGATATTCGGGAAGAAGAACCAATTGTCCCATGGCGCTGCCAATTCGTTCGTCAATGAGACACAGTAATCGAGGCAGTATTCGTCTGACCGGTTTTAGATATAGCAAATCAGTCGGGTCGAAAAACAAATGACCTCCTGCCTCCAGGACCGCTGAACTCTCTGATCGAACAGAGTCCGATTTGCCAAAGGGAAACATCGTCCTAAGGATCGAAATGCCCAAAGGACTTATGGCATCTGTCATCATTTGCTGATGCCCCATCGAGATAAAGGCATGAAGACGATTATCAGTAATCTTCGGTACGGGGTAGAGTGACGTGATTGGGCGGCTTTGAACAATGTAAAGCTCGCCGTTTACGAAACACCACTCAATGTCCTGTTCGGTTCCGTAATGCTCTTCAATTTTCCGCCCGAGCTCCGCTAACCGGAGGATCTGTTCATCTGAAAGAGCTTGGGACTGTTGCTGCTCAATGGATAAATCCTTTGTTATTGTGCCGCCATCCAGAAGGGGGTAGATCGCAATTTTTTTGTCGGAAATCTTCTTTTGGATGATTTGACCGCTTTTAACCTGATAGAGGTCTGCTGATACCAGTCCGGATACTAAGGCTTCCCCTAATCCAAAACTGGCATCAATAGAGGTGACTTTCCGATTTCCCGTAATAGGGTCCGCTGTGAACATGATGCCAGATACGGATGGGAAGATCATTTCTTGAACCACCACGGATAGAAAAACCTGCCGGTGATTAAAACCGTTCTTCGTCCGGTATGAAATGGCCCTGTCCGTGAACAACGATGCCCAGCAGTGACGAACGGCATCAAGGAGTTGCTGCAAACCCCGTACATTAAGATAAGTTTCTTGTTGACCGGCAAAAGAAGCGCTGGGCAAATCTTCGGCGGTTGCACTCGAACGAACCGCAAAGGCTTTCCCCATCCCATACTGCTGCCACGCCTCTACGATGGCAGTCTGTACATCCCATGGAATGGATAGGTGCTCGATAGATTCACGAATTTTCTGTCCCAACCTACGAATTTCTTCTAGGTTATCTGCCTGAACTTGGTCAAGCTCGGTGAAGAACCCATCCATCTCTTTGCTTTTTCTCACGTGAGCCTGGTACGCTGATATGGTCACGCAAAAGCCTTGCGGCACAGGGAAGCCAGCCTTCGTCATTTCACCAAGGTTTGCGCCCTTTCCCCCAACGTATGGTAATGATTCTTTGTCAACTTCATTAAGGTGCAAAACGAATTTCTCCATTCCTATCACCCTTTCAGCTTAACACCACTGATATCAATTGTATTTTGAGTTTCAGTTTAAATGACCAAATTAAATGTTATCAATCGGGCTTTTGTAGGCTTTGCTGCTTGCAGCAAAATCCTTCTTTTAAAGGCAAAAAATGTTTTTTTTATAGGGTTGCAATTGATCTTCCTTTACTATCGATTACATCAGGCGAGGATATAAAAATAAAGGTCTTTCAGGAACTGGAGAACCTGCCGGATAGTTAGTTAATTGAATTTACTATGAGTCCGGAATATAATTATTCGATAAAATTTCGGATTAATCGCGGTGAACCTTACCACAAGTAAATGAGGTTTTTAATCGAAAAAGGAGAACTTTCAGAATAGCAGGAAAGGTTTAATGAAGAAAAAAGATTATGGGAAATAACTATTAAGGGAGCGCATTTCAAATTGAAATGCGCTCCTTTAATAGTAATATAAAAAAATTAGAACTTATGCTTAAGGATAGAATAATTTTTTATGAAGAGTATCGATTGCAAGTTCAATCTCTATTAAATCTTCTTTAGAAGCATTTTGTATTCGATTAAGGAAACGGGATTCAATTGCAGCAAATGCTTCGTTCATTACAACTTCCCCATCCTGCGATAGACGAACATATTGTTTTCGTCGGTCTTTGCTATCAATCATCTTTTCAATTAATTTCTTCTCACTTAACTTGCTTAGCTCACGACTAGTATTTGACATAGACATATTCTGACAATCGTTAATTTCACTAGGAGTTACAGGCTGACTAACTGTGATAAATTCAAGAATATTATATTGAACTTGCGAGATTGAATCTGGCTTTGCATTTTTCGTTAATTCATTTGTTACACGATGAACAGCAGCTGTAAATGATACGAGCTTGTAAAAAAGTTCTTTTTTGTTCATGATCTCACCTCTTAAAGACAAGATAACAAAATAGTTATCAAAAAACAATTATCAATTGATAATCAAATGTAAGGATGCTACAATTTAGTTATCAAATGATAATTAAGAGGTGCCTTATGAAAATGTTAATTATTTATACTTATCCAAATCATAAAAGTTTAAATTATGCTTTTTTACAAAACGTTATCAAAGGCAGTAAACAGAATCCTCATATTAAAGAGTTACAGGTGTTGGATTTATATGATGAGGGTTTTAATCCACTTCTGGTGTTTAACGAGCTAAAACGAAGACGAGATATGCATAGTGATCCTAATATTGAAAAATATAGACAGCAACTTACATGGGCCGATAAGATTGTTTTTATCTACCCTATTTGGTGGGGAAGACCTCCAGCGATGCTTTTGGGATATATCGACCAATTATTCGCTTCTAATTTTGCCTATAAAGATAAGCAGGGATATTTTCCGGAAGGGCTGCTGAAAGGAAAGTCGGTAATCTGTATATCTACCATGAAGGGGCCTGCGCACTATCCATTTTTTTGGTTGAATAATGCACATAAAATTCTAATGAAAAGAGCCTTATTTAATTTCGTGGGAATCAAGAAAGTGAAGTTCTTTGAATTTGGGAATATGGAAAGTCCAAAGGGAAACCAAATGAAAAAACTAGACAAGATTTTAAATTATTTTAAAAGACTAGTTCATTAAGATAACTCGATATCTCATTTAGATATGCCACGGAGAAAGAACCGTATCATAAGTGACGGAGAAAAAATCCAATCATTGTTGAGATATCTTGTTTAGCTTATCTTTTTTGTCTGGAATGCTTAGAGTATTCTATACGGAAAAATTTCTGATGTATGTACAAGAATTAAATTTGAATGAGGGATCATTATGTCAGTAGTGAACCTGTTAGCTTCTCAACTAAGTCGAAATGATGATGTGCCAAATATTGAGCTGGCACGTGAATTAGCTAATGTAGAAAATAATACAGGCATAGAAGAAATAATTGAAAACCTATCTAGCAAAGATAAAAAGATTCAATACTATTGGTTTTGAGGCATTTGAAAGAAGTATCAAAGAACACTTCAACGTTCTTGATACTTCTTTCTTCTTTTAATATGCAACGGAAAGATTTTGTCCATCTGAAGGTGTCAAAACAAAGCTTGCCAAAGCGTACGCAGATTCTCTCTTATGCGGGGTTTGTTTGTTTTTGGTCCAAGTGATGGCTTAGAAAAGTTAGAAGACTTGCTAGTATTGCAATCAATCCGCCGACCAATGTCACATTCATCAAATTTCCTTGATGGTAAACCATTCCACCTACTGCGGAACCCATGCCGATACCGATATTGCTTGCGACTGGCATCAGTGAAGCAGCGAGTCCTGTCGCTTTTGGTTGATAAATACCAGCAAGGTCAATCAAATAAAGCTGGGTAGATGTTGTTAAAAGGATGGCCATTAATGACATCAAGCCAATGTTAATCAATCCAAAGAGTAGATTATTTGTCGTCCAATATAAACTGATCAGAACAATTGCTTGCACAAGGAAAACCATTCGAAGGCGCCCGATCGCATTGTAGCTGGCAATTTTACCAGCGAGAATGTTGCTGAAAATCGAAATAAATCCGTAGCCAAACAATATCAAACTGATGGAATTACTCGGTGCTTCCATTCCATTCAGGATCGGAACAAGATACGTATAAACGGCATACGTCGCTCCAAATCCTAGAGATGGAATGAAAAACGCCATTAAGATTCGTGGGTGTGTCAACAAAGAAAATTGATCACGCATCGAACTGCGAAATTGACTGAGCTTATTAGGCAAAACGTAGAATGATGCCAAAAACGCAATTCCACCCAGAAAAGTCGTTAACAGGAAGGTTGCATTCCAGTTGTACCATTCAGCTATTACAGTGCCAATTGGTACTCCAACCACGTTTGCAAGTGTAAAACCACCGAAAACAAATGATATAGCAAGTCCTCGCTTTGCGTTTGGAATGGTTTCACTTGCAACAATCATGGCAAGTGAGATTAAAACTCCTGTTACAATCGCCGTCATCATCCGAAGTACAAGGAACATGATGTAGCTCGTCGAAATTACACACAAAGCATTCAGGATGATGAACGTTCCGATCAAAAACAACATCCATTTACGCTTAGGAAAATGACTTGTTGCGCTCATCACGAGTGGTGTGGCAATGGCAAAGGTAATGGCAAACGCAGAAACCAGTGTGCCTGCTTTGGCATTTGTTATATGAAGACCCGAGGAAATATCGGTTAAGATCCCGACGATAACAAACTCGCTTGTCCCGAGGACAAATGTTAATAAAGAAAGTGTAAAGATGAGCAACCAATGTCGCTTGGATAATTCTGTAGAGTACATAAATACCTCTTTTCTTAGATGAATGTAAATGTGAAACAAGGCAGTAAACAATTTAAACATCATACCATAAAACATTTTTACTAGGAAAGCCCATACTTTTTACCAGCCATTTATTATCTAGAATCTTTAAAGAGAAAGGTCAAGGAGAACCGTACTATAAGTAATTGAGGTTGGTTAAATGAATTACCTCCGAGGAAAACAAAAGGTTTATCTAGTATACTGAAGATATCTTTTTTCTATATTATTAAAATAGACTTAGATTGTAGTAGTCAAAAATAAAGTTCAAAATAGGAATGAATGGGGGTGGTGATATTGGCTATTTTTCAGTACGAAGTTTTTTTAGCGGTTGTTGAAAGCGGCAGTTTTACAAAAGCCGGCGAAAAGCTAGGGTTGTCACAATCAGGAGTTAGTCATAACATTTCAACACTTGAAACAGAATTAGGAATCGTATTGCTTCGGCGTAATCGGAACGGAATATCTTTAACAGATGCGGGAGAGCGAGTTTTACCGCATATTCGTCAGCTCATTCATCATGCAAAATTGCTTGAGCAGGAAGCGGCACTTATACAAGGAATCGAAGTAGGAAGCATTAAAATCGGGACTTTCCCCAGTTTTTCGTCCAAATTTCTTCCAGGTCTCATTCGTAACTTCATAAATAAATATCCTGGCATCCAGATAGAGTTATATGAAGGCGGCTACGACGATATCAAGGATTGGATCACTTCAGGAACGGTTGATATTGGTTTTTTAACGCTTCCTGTTAGAGAATTTGATACCATTCAATTACTAAAAGACGAATTATTTGTTTTAGTACCTGAAAATCATCGATTGAACACACTGAAACCAGTTAAAGTCAAATCAATACATAATGAATCATTTATTATGCCAAAAGCAGGTTGTGATCTTTTAATAAAGAGGCTCCTTAAAGAAAATAACGTACATCCTAATGTTATTTTTGAAATAGAAGATAACAATACAATTATTTCTATGGTTCAAGAAGGGCTAGGGATCACCATTATCCCAGAAATGGTCCTGCCGAAAAATACTCCTAACATGAAAGTGATTCCACTTGAAACGGTTTTGTATCGTGAAATAGGTATAGCGTTAAAATCTATTAAGCAAGCGGCACCTTCCATTAAGAAATTTATGGAGATCTTAAAAGAACATTTTAAACAAGACCAGAGCTTGAATAAGTAGGCCTAAAGAAGGCACTTCATTCAAGCTGTTTTGTTTATATCGTTAAGATTCCGCGAATGGTGATGGTAGCTGCTCCTGCTACTTTGATGACTGGTTCTGATTCATTCGGAATGACAGTCACGTAAAGCATTCCAGGTCTTCCAATCGCATCTCCTTGAGCGATTTTAAGATGTGTCGTCTCACCTTGAGGAATAACACTTTCTAAATAGAGGAAACCAGCTAATGCGCCGTTTGCTGCCCCCGTTACGGGATCCTCAGGTATGCCAATCCCAGGTGCGAAATCTCTGGTATATAAATCACATTCTTTCGAGGTGTTAAAAGTATAAAGGTGTGTCGTGCTGATATTATGTTCTTTATTATGCTTCCCTAAAGCCGCTAAGTCTGGCATAGCATTGTCAATGTTCATTTGGTTTTTCATAGGAACAAGTAAATGCCAGTTTCCGGTATTCGCCAGTTTGATTGGATAGGTTGGGTCGATGCTTTCTGGTTTGACGCCGATCAACTGACTAAGCTCTTCCAGGTCAATTGTGAAATCTTGTGTTTTTGGAGTAACTTGTGTCATTTCCACATCAATTATGTTTCCATTTTCTTTATGCCATACAACCGGTACTTTACCTATATTCGTTTCTAACACAATCCCACCTTTTTTCTCGGCTAGACCAAACTCAGTTGCCAAAAGCCAGGTTAACCCAACAGTTGCATGGCCGCAGAAGTTGATTTCTTCAGCAGGAGTAAAGTATTTCACTTTATAATCAATCTCCTTGTTATTTGAAGGCAGTAAAAATACGGATTCTGGTAAATTTAATTCCTTTGCGATACTTTGCATCTCATCTTCCGTTAATTTTTCTGCATCTAACACAACCCCTGCTGTATTACCTCCAAATTTTTCTGTTGTAAATGCATCCACATGATAAACTCTTAATTCTCTCATCATCTTAACTCCTTTCAAATATTTTTTGATACCTCCATACTATGCCTTGCTAATGCATTAGTAAAATGAACCTTTTTTATTTAATAAATCGGAAATACTAATGCAATTTAAACCTAAAGTTCATATTTAATTCATAAACATTGTGAAATGTTTCACAAATTGTATGCTATACTAACCCTGTTAACAGAAATATAGTAAAAACCATTCTTTCTAGAGAGAAAAATATATTTTTTAAATTGGAATGTGAAACATTTCACATTGTGATCAATTGGTTTGTTAAAAATAAAAAGGACTTACAATTCACTAGGAGTTGAACAGCATGAATGTATGGGAGCAAGTTTATAACCCAATGGGGAACATATGGATGTCAGCTATTTTAGCTGCCATTCCTATTATCTTTTTTATTGTTATGCTGACAGTTTTTAAATTAAAGGGCTTTATCGCTGGCTTCTTCAGCATACTTGTAGCAGGAACTTTTGCAGTCTTTATTTATAAAATGCCTGTTATTTTAGTTTTGATGTCAGCTATTTATGGAGTTTTAGCCGGTATTTGGCCAGTAGCATCAATTGTGTTTGCTGCAATTTTCCTTTATAAAATAACAGTAAAAACAGGTAAATTTGCAATTATAGAGAATAGTATCTCTTTTATTACAGCGGATCAAAGATTGCAAGTTCTTATAGTAGCATTTTCATTTGGAGCATTTTTGGAAGGAGCTGCAGGATTTGGAGCACCTGTTGCGATAACGTCAGCCATTTTAGTAGGACTTGGATTTAGTCCAATATATGCAGCTAGCCTTTGCTTGATTGCAAACATTGCCGGTGGTGCATATGGAGCAATGGGTATTCCAGTAACCGTCCCCGCTCTACTTACAGGTTTAGATGGGCTTGTTGTTGGAAGATATACGGCATTGATCCTTCCAATAATAAGCATTGTAATAGCATTCTTACTAATATTTATTATCGATGGGTTGAAAGGAATTAGACAAACATTCCCTGCGATTTTAGTTAGCGGTGTTTCATTTGGACTTACACAGGCAATTGTTCTAACTTTCTTAGGTGCTCAGTTAGCAGATATCTTTGCAGCTATTGTGAGCTTAGTAGCACTAGCACTATTTTTACAAGTATGGAAACCTAAAGAGATTTTTCGAGTAAATAAAGAAAAGGCAGCAAATATGCAGGTTAAGTACTCTTTTGGAGAAGTTGCTTATGCTTGGATGCCTTTTGTATTTTTAACCATATGTGTCACTTTGTTTAATCTATCATTTTTCAAAAATCTATTTATTCCCGGCGGTCCTTTAGAAAAATTAGTGTTAATGCTGCCAATTCCAGGATTAAACAACTTAGTTATTAAGCATGCACCAATTGTTCCGCAAGATACTCCATTTGCTGCAGTATTTAAATTGGATTTACTTTCATCTACTACTACGGCAATTGTCATTACAATCATTGTTGCAAGCATTCTTTTTCGCTGCAGCATTAAGCAGCTGAGAGACATTACAAAAGAAACTACAAAAGAATTATTATCACCAGTCCTAACAATTTGTAGTGTACTTGCTTTCGCTTATATTTGTACTTATTCTGGAATGTCATCAACACTTGGTTTAGCATTTGCATCAACAGGTGAAGTATTTCCTTTATTCTCACCAGTGCTAGGTTGGTTAGGAGTATTTTTAACAGGCTCTGTTGTTAACAGTGGTTCCTTATTTGCTCCACTTCAATCTGTCACTGCTTCACAAATTGGTATAGCACCTGAAACAATGGTTGCTGTCAATGTAATGGGTGGCACAATGGCTAAAATGATTTCACCTCAATCTATCGCTGTTGCAGCTGCAGCGGTTGGATTAGCAGGAAAAGAAAGTGATTTATTTAAAGTGACAATTAAATATAGCTTATGTTTACTTGTAATAATTGCATTAATCAGCTGGCTAATATTTTAATTATTAAATAGAAGGGAGATTTTTTACCATGAATAAAGAAAGAGTAAATCGTGTTGTACTAGTTGGAACAGGTGCTGTAGGTTGTAGTTATGCCTATTCACTAATTAACCAGGGAGTCGCTGAGGAACTAGTCTTAATTGACGTAAATGAGGCAAAGGCCGAAGGCGAAGCGATGGATCTTAACCATGGAATGCCGTTCGCACCTTCTCCAATAAATGTATGGAACGGTTCTTATCAAGATTGTGCAAGTGCGGACTTAGTTGTTATTACTGCGGGATTGGCACAAAAGCCAGGGGAAACCAGGTTGGAATTGGTTGAAAAAAACACGAAAATATTTAAACAAATCGTAAAGAGCATTATGGAAAGTGGATTTGATGGAATATTCTTAATCGCAACAAATCCAGTAGATATTTTAACCTATATAACTTGGAAAGAATCAGGACTTCCAAAAGAACGTGTAATTGGTTCTGGAACGGTATTAGACTCTGCACGTCTAAGGTCTGCACTGGGGAAATATTTCAACGTAGATACAAGAAATATTCATGCAGCCATCATTGGTGAACATGGAGATACAGAGCTCCCTGTTTGGAGCCATGCAATGATCGGAATTGAACATCTCGACACTGTTTTGGAACGGAAAGGAGATTTAAAGAAAGAATGTTTAGAAGAAATTTTCGTAAATGTCCGCGATGCCGCCTATCAGATCATTGAGCGAAAAGGGGCAACATACTATGGAATAGGAATGTCCCTTGTTAGGATTACAAAAGCAATCCTAAATAATGAAAACAGCATCCTGACGGTATCTGCCTATCTAAACGGAGAATATGGACAAAATGATGTATATATCGGAGTTCCAGCAAAAATAAATCGTGCCGGCATTCAAGAAATAGTTGAAATTCAGCTCAATGATAAGGAAAAAGAACAATTCAATCATTCTGTTTTAATACTAAAAGAAACGATGAAACCGGTAATTTAAGAATTAGTACTGGCTGCTTCAATCATTTTAATATTAATATAGAATTGAAAATGATGTTAGAAAAAACCTCATTTAGATTGGTCACGGGGAACCGTATCAAAAGTAAATGAGGTTTTTTGTTGGAAAAATAAATAGCCAAAAATATACAAGTTAAAAACTTGCATATTTTTGGCTTAAAAAAGATCCTTTAAAAAAACTTGCGCTTTTGCTTACTTTAATATTCTCCTTTAATGACAAAAAACGAGCCCCGAATGGTTCCTGCTAGTTTAGACTTCTGTCTAGCAAACTTAAACTTCTCTTCTAACTCCTTTGGTATCTCCATCCCCTCTGAAAGCTTAAAACCAACGGCCCGCTTCGGCTTAGGGCCATCAACCGTATACATGACATTAACCTCAAGACCATCCTCATAAAAGACGTAGGCCATTTTGATATTTTCTACTTGAAAACGCGAGGTTTCTAGAGGTTTGGCCGCAAACTCAATATCACGTTCTTCTTTCAAAATTCGGTTCACATAATCAAGGGTCTCCTGACTTTCGCTAGCTGGTACAACCGTAAATTCATGCTTGTACTTGTTCATAAAGTAACGGGCTTCATTAGCACGTAAACCAGCGAGCGCTTCTACTACAGGTGAAGACTCTAAACCAACCGTAGACACATTTTTAAAATCAACAATATAGGACATTTCCATCCATCCTTTTCTCTCTTTATTTCCTAACAACAAGAATCCACATTTCACGATATAAGTATGTACAATAAGGTGAATAGGGATACGTCACTATTATTTCAATAAGTAGATGAGTTTTCCTCCTGTATCCAGTGGAAAGTTATATTTTTTTGTGAAGTTGGTAATCTATAAAATTCATATGAATAGGGAATATTTAGTAATATAATAAAATTATAGGAAAATATAATCAGGAGGGCATTATTAAATGCGTCCTTTTCAGGGGGAGAGGAAGAACGTGGGGATATTTGATAAATTCAAGAAAAAAGAAAAACATAAAGATTATATTGAAGAGATAATTGCTAAATTAGGCTGCGAATGTCGGATCATTGATGAGAAAGATGCTAAAGGGGTTACGAGGATCTATAATGAAGCTCTTATTCAAGGCAAAAAAGAAGGGTACACGCCTCTGATCATTATCCCTTCAGAATTAATGCTAGAAATAATGGAAACTAATGCAGAAAATGCATTCTCTCATGATGATCGGGAAACTATCATAGAGAAAGCGAAGGATATTGATGCAAAAAAATTGTTAAAAAACCTGCTTGAAGAGGTCATGCCTATGGATGAAGATGAGGACGAAGACTATGATATCTCCGACGAGTTTTTAAAAGAGGAACAATCGCATCATTTTCTTTCTATTGAGGATGCAATTAATGAGAAAATCATTCTCGCAAAGATTCCAACTGATAAACCGTGGGAAGCAGCTGCCTGGGTACCGATGGGCGGATTCAATGAATGCCCAGTGCCAGAGGAGCAAGTTGCGGTATTCAAATACTGGTACGAAAAATATGGAGCTACGCCTGCTTTAGTTACCTCTGATGTATGGGAATTATTTGTAGAGAACCCACCAAAGACACAAGAAGAATCAGAATTGCTTGCTTGGGAACAATTTGGATTTTGTGGAGACATAGTCTGGCAAGGGGTAGGAACAGTTAATGCACTTGCCGGAACACTTATCAATTCTTCTGTTTGGTATTTTTGGTGGGATTAAAAAATGGGATAAGGGAGAAAAACTTGGATTACACCATTAATGGGAAAAGGTATTCTTTTGGTAAGAATGGTGTTTTGCAATCTTAATGAATATTGTTTTTACTTAAAAAGGAAGCTGGATTCATTGTGAATCAGGCTTCCTTTTTTATAAAACCGCCATGAAACGAACAGAATTTAGAAAAAAGTGCATCAGTCCGTTTCCCCGTAGTTATTAGTTGACTTAGTCAACTAATAACTTTATACTAAAATTAGTTAAAATTTTCTGAATATAAGGGTGGAGAAAATGGATACGATTCAATATGTAGAAAAAATTCGGAAATTCAATCGGTATTATTCAAATGTTTTGGGTAAAATTGATCAAGAAATCTATAATAAACCTTTTCCATTAACAGAAGCACGTGTGATAACTGAAATCAATCTTAGAAACGGTTGTACAGCAACAGAAGTTAGGGAAAATCTTGGAGTAGACCGGGGATATATGAGCAGAATTGTTCAAAAATTAGAGGATGAAAAAATCATTTTCAAAAAGCAATCACCAGACGATAAACGCCAATACCTACTCTATCTTACCGACTATGGAAAAGAAATTCTTAATGACCTGGTTGAAAATGCTAATCATGAGGTAGGTGAAATGATTCAAGAAATATCGAATCGTGATTTGTCCAATCTGGTCAGTTCCATGGAGACTATAGAATCAATCTTCAATAAAGAATATCCTTCACAGTCAGTGATATCCATTCGAACATTTCTACCTGGAGATGTTGGTTTCGTTGCACATCTTCATGGAAGGTTGTATGAAAAAACCTATAAGTTTGGGAGAATGTTTGAATATTACGTTATGAAGGGCCTAACTGAATTTATGATTGATACATCTGGCGGGGAGCTTTGGATTGCGGAGGCAGATGGAAAGATGGTTGGATCCATTGCGATTACTCAATCTAAGGATCAATCTGCCCAATTAAGATGGTTTATATTGGATGAAGATTATCATGGTATGGGGATTGGGAAGAGGCTTATGGAGACTGCCATCGATTTCTGTAAGAAACAAGGATACCAACATGTTTTCCTATGGACTGTTAGTATATTAGAAACTGCTCGTTATCTATATCAAAAATATAATTTTAGAGTAACAGAAGAAAAACCAAATGATGAGTGGACTGGTTCGAAATTAGTGGAAGAGCGATGGGACTTAAATCTTTCCGATTTAATCTAGTTGCTCGGGAAAGGTATAAATTTAACACTGAGGGCCCTTTAGTATTTGTAAGTAAATTTGTTATTTAATTCACCGAAAAACTTTTAAAATCCCATTATTCTATTTAAGGGTTTTAAAACTGAAGCTGTCATTGTGGCAGCTTTTTTATGTTCTTAATATTTACACTTTTTCATATAACTTTTACAAAATTTCATATTTTTAAAATAAATTCGAGTGTCTTATTATTAGTGTTTTACTAAAATGGGCATTTTTAAAGAAAATGGAAAAAAATAAATTAAAATTTTGTTCAAATTTAATTTAACTTTTGTTCAAAATGTGTGTTATATTATTTAGGTATTTAACGATGAAAGCGTTTAATGAAAAATTATATCATGATAGAAATTTAACTGGAAATTTCGTGGGTAAGGTGAAGGAGGACATAATGGGTTTTGTTGGTTTATTTCTTTCAGGTGCCGTCTTATTTCTAAACAGTCTTATGCTGTTAGGGAAAGCAGATGCAAAAAGTGTTGGTATCTTTAATCTTTTCGTTGGTACCATTCAAATGATTATTCCATCCTATTTGATCGTTGTTTCGAATCAAGATCATTGGGAGTTATATAATGATGCATCAATTTTTCTATTTGGCTTAACTTATTTATATGTTGGGTTCACCGCTTTAAAGGGTCTTGAAGGCAGCGGACTCGGTTGGTTTAGTCTTTGGGTTAGTATTGTTGGAGTCGTATATACCTTAACATCTATTATTCACTTTCATGATGCTGTCAATGCACTAACATGGGGCATGTGGACATTTTTATGGTTTCTGTTCTTTTTATCAAATGCGCTTAATAAAAAAATCGAACATTATATTGGATTGGTTGCCTTTGTTCAATCCTGGGTAACGTTGACCATCCCAGCACTCCTTTATTTTTTAGGTGTCTGGAGTACACCAAATGTCTCCCGAATCTGGACCTGCGTATTAATTCTAGCTATTGTTTATTTTATTTTTAGTTTTTTTAGATTGAAGTTTTCAAATAATAAAGAGAAAAGAACTCAAGCAATCCATGTAATCAATGCTTTGGAGGTAAAATAATATGTCAATCATAATTGGAATCGTTGGTATCCTTGTTCTCATGGGCATAGCCTGGTTGATGTCAAACGATAAGAAAAACATCAACTATCGTGCCGTTGGTATCATGACAGCCGTTCAGTTATTAATAGCTTGGTTTATGCTTAATACTTCAATTGGTAAAAAAGTTCTGCACAAGATCGTAGATGGTTTTAATAAAGTTCTTTCTTTCGGTAATGACGGTATCTCTTTCGTATTCGGTGACCTTGCAGGAAAGAATTTATTCTTTGTAAATGTTCTAATGATGATTGTATTCGTAACAGCTATTTTAGGTATACTGACTTATTCAAGAATATTACCATTAGCTATTAAATACATTGGTGGTGCAGTAAGTAAAATAACAGGCCTGCCAAAAGTGGAATCTTTTGTTGCCGTGAATTCTATGGTATTTGGTGATACTTCTGCTATCCTTTCGGTTAAGTCATTCATTCCTAATCTTTCTGGTAACCGCTTGTTCGTTGTTGTTACTTCTTCTCTAGTTGCGGTAAGCTGTTCAATCTTAGGTGCATACATGCAAATGATTCCTGCGGAGTTCGTATTGGTTGCATTACCAATTAACGTATTCTCTGGACTTATCCTTTCAACAATCGTATGTCCTGTTCGTAAAGAAGAAGATGAAATAATCGATATTAAGGGAATGATACCAGAGAAATCTCTTTTCGAAGCAATCGGCAACTGGACATTGCTTGGCGGAAAGACGGCCTTAATCGTAGGCGCTATGCTTATCACGTATGTAGGATTAATCGCAGCCGTTAACTGGATTTTCACTTCCATCTTCGGTATCTCTTTCACTGGCGTACTTGGATATGTATTTGCTCCTATCGCATGGATCATGGGTATTCCTGCAAATGAAATTATTAAAGCCGGCTCAGTCATGGGTACTAAGGTAGCCGCTAACGAGTTCGTTGCTATGTTAGACTTCATGAAAATGATCCCTCATATGTCTCATAAGACTGTAGGTATCGTATCAGCATTCTTAGTATCATTCGCTAACTTTTCATCTATTGGTATTATTTTGGGAACTGTACAAGCAATCAATAATGAAAAGGCAAGTGAGTTAGCGAAGGTTGGTCTAAAGGTATTGTTAGTAGCTACAATGGGATCAGTCTTAACTGGAACGATCGTTGGTTTGTTCCTATAATCATTTAATATTGCAAACCCTGTTCAAAATTGATGAGCGGGGTTTTTATTTTCTCCTAAAAAAATATAAAATCCCCTATTGAAAAACGCTTACATAGTCTATATAATAAAAATAAATCGATTTACTAAACCGGTTTACTAAATCGATTTATCGAAATTACAGCTAGAAAGGATCTTTAACATGCAAAACGTGATTGTTCCGTTGAATGCTTTTGATAGATTCGAAGTGTTAGCGAATGGGCAGGAATCCTTTATCAAACTTATTGCTCAATCAGGAGCTTATGGAGTCGAGATTCGCCGTGAATTATTGCCGGTTCAAGATCCGCAGCTAGACACAATTCAAAATGAAATGGCCAGCAATGGACTTTTTGCAGTATACTCCGCTCCCATTGAATTATGGAAAGAGGATCATCAATTAAATGACACGGAATTAACTGAGATTTTTCAAGAGGCGCTGATACTGGGGGCAAAGTGGCTTAAGGTGTCACTTGGGTACTATAAAAAGGAAATTTCAAACATGACTGAACTTGCGTCTTTCCTAAACCAATACAAAGACATTCAATTATTGGTCGAAAATGACCAGACGCCCCATGGCGCGGATATCAACCAATTAACATCCTTTTTTGAAAACGTTACCGAACATGAAGTTCCCGTTAAAATGACCTTCGATGCCGGGAATTGGTATTATTCCGGCCAAAGTGTAGAGGATGCTCTTGCTAAGCTCTCACCGTACGTCCTTTATCTACATTTAAAACAAGTCGAAGAGGGGCCAATTACGGTACCACTTCAAAAGGAAGGGAATCATAGCTGGAAAAAAGTCATGCAGCAATTTCCAAGCACAATGGTGAAAGCGCTTGAATTTCCGATTGAGCCGAAAGAGAAAACGAAGGACTATATCGATTTAATCTCGGAATTAGTAATAGAAAGCGAGGCGATTTCATGCAACAGCTAGATGTCATTACCTTTGGTGAAGCGATGGCGATGTTTATGGCTAATCAGCCTGGTTCCTTACACCAAATCAATCAATTCACCCTTGAGCTTGCTGGTGCGGAAACCAATGTGGCCATCGGCCTTGCCCGGCTGGGACTTCGGGCTGGCTGGGTCAGTAAGGTAGGCAATGATGCTTTTGGAAGGTTCATTATTGAAAGGCTTAAAAATGAAAGCATCAACATTGAGCAGGTTTTAATGGATGAACTGCATCCAACAGGGTTTCAACTGAAATCCAAAGTGATGGAGGGGGATCCTGAGGTACAATATTTTAGAAAAGGCTCGGCCGCAAGCCACCTGAAAATCGCTGATTTCAATGAAGATTATTTTCAATCCGCAAAACACCTGCATATGACCGGAATTCCGTTGGCCATTTCTGAACAGGCTAGGGAATATGCCAAACATGCCTTATCTTTTATGAAAAATAATGGCCGAACCGTCTCGTTTGATCCGAATTTACGGCCATCACTCTGGGCATCAAAAGAAGAAATGGTGGAACAAATCAATGCCGTTGCCTTCCGAGCTAATTATGTGCTGCCGGGAATTTCAGAGGGTGAAATCTTGACCGGTTATAAGAACCCGCGAGATATTGCTTCTTTTTACTTAGAAAGTGGTGTTGAGCTTGTGGTGATCAAGCTTGGTGAAGAAGGAGCCTTTTATAAAACTGCTTTTGAAGAAGGAACAGTTCCAGGCTTTAAAGTGAAAGAGGTTATTGATACGGTTGGTGCCGGAGATGGTTTCGCTGTTGGCGTCATTTGCGGAATCTTGGAGAAACTTTCGATTCAGGAAACAGTTGCAAGGGGAAATGCAATTGGCTCTCTAGCTGTTCAATCACCGGGAGACAACGATGGCTATCCAACTCAAAATAAACTGCAAAAATATATAGAAGAAAATTTACAGGGAGTGAAATGACATGAAACAAACGATTGCGAAACAAAGATGGCTGCGCTTAATTCCGATTGCTTTCATTACTTACAGTCTTGCCTATCTTGACCGTGCCAACTATGGCTTCGGGGCCGCTTCAGGTTTAGCCGAGGATCTTCACATTACAGCTGGCACCTCTTCCTTGCTTGGTTCACTTTTCTTCTTAGGATATTTCTTTTTCCAAGTGCCTGGTGCTGCATTTGCCGAGAAAAAGAGTGCGAAGGTCCTCATTTTCTGGTCATTGATTGCCTGGGGGTTATTAGCTTCTTTTACAGGTATGGTCTCGAATATTAAATTATTATTTGTGATTCGCTTTGCTCTTGGTGTCGTGGAAAGTGCTGTTATGCCTTCTATGCTGGTTCTTTTAAGTAACTGGTTTACAAAAGCAGAACGATCCCGTGCGAACACGTTCTTAATTTTAGGAAACCCTGCAACGGTATTATGGATGTCGATTATTTCTGGTTATTTAGTAAACTCGGTTGGCTGGAGATGGATGTTTATTGCTGAAGGTCTGCCTGCTGTGATTTGGGCATTTATTTGGTGGAAGGTTGTTAATGACAAACCTAGAGAAGCAAAATGGTTAACCGAGCAAGAAAAGAATGATTTTGAACAACAGTTAGCAAAAGAGCAGGAAGGTATTAAACCTGTTAAAAATTATGGCGAAGCCTTTAAATCAAAACCGGTTATTTTGTTAAGTGCACAATACTTCCTTTGGAGCATTGGGGTCTACGGATTTGTTATGTGGCTTCCATCCATTATTAAAGCGGCGCCAAATATGGACATCGTCAAAACAGGCTGGCTGTCTTCGGTTCCTTATATTTTAGCTATTATTCTTATGTTAGTTGCTTCTTATTTCTCTGATAAAACCTTGAATCGAAACGCATTTGTTTGGCCGTTCCTATTAATTGGTGCTGTTGCATTCTATGCTTCTTATGCGATTGGAACAGATCATTTCTGGATTTCATTCATCTTATTAGTGATTGCCGGTGGTGCAATGTATGCTCCATATGGCCCGTTCTTTGCGATCATTCCAGAAATCCTGCCGCGTAATGTAGCCGGCGGCGCGATGGCCCTGATTAACAGTATGGGTGCATTAGGTTCTTTTGCTGGCTCCTATGTAGTTGGTTATTTGAATGGAGCAACGGGTGGATTTAGTGCCTCTTATATCTTCATGGCAGGCTCACTATTCCTATCCGCTATTTTAACGGTATGGGCAGTAAAGTCAGCGAAAAAACAAACGGAATCCGGGAATGTCAATATAAGTGCATAAAATCGGCAACAGCTTTAGAGTTTCGTCTCTAAAGCTGTTGGCCATTAAAGGGAGAGATTTTGAATGGGGATTGAGGAACTTAAAAATAGATCAGTTGTTGCGGTCATTCGCGGTGCCACTCTTGAATCTATTATTCCAATGGGAAACGCCCTTAAAGAAGGCGGAGTCACAGCTCTTGAAATCACGATGGAAACGCCGAAGGCCTTAGCGATTATTGAAAAAGCTGCAGATATATTTGGGGATGACTTGTTGGTTGGCGCTGGGACTGTCCTCGATCCAGAGACAGCACGGACGGCTATTATGGCCGGATCGAAGTTTATTTTTTCGCCAACTGTCAATGTGGAAACAATCCGCATGACGAAACGGTATGGGGTAATTAGTGTGCCGGGTGCCTTTACCCCAACGGAAATTCTAAACGCTTATGAACATGGCGCGGATGCGATAAAGGTTTTCCCTGCGGGAACGGTGGGTCCTGGTTATTTTAAAAATATTGCCGGTCCGCTGCCGCATATCCCGCTGATGCCAACAGGAGGTATTAACCTGCAAAATGCCAAGGATTATATTCGAGCTGGAGCGGTGGCGGTTGGTGTCGGAACTTCCTTGGTTGATCCAGGCAGGGCACTTACAGAGGACTATTTATTCGAGGTCACACAAAATGCCAGGAAGTTGATAGAAGAGGTTATGATTGCGCGTGGATGAGTTGAACCGAAATCATTTCATTTACCGTGAGAGCTCAATTTCGAGTTTCGCGGGCGATGAACAGCCATTTCATTTACCGTGGGAGCTCAATTTCGAGCTTCGCGGGCAATGAAATGCCATTTCATTTACCGTGGGAGCTCCTTTCCGTGCATCCCGGGCAATGAACACACGTCTCTTATTTTAAAACAATATTTACAAAACTGGAAAAACCGATAATTTATCGCTAAAATGAAGTCATTGATGCAGATTGAAAGAGTGGATTATATGGAAAAAGTAACAATGGCCGATGTAGCGAAAGAAGCCGGTGTCTCTAAAAGTACCGTTTCGCAATTTCTCAACAAACGGTTTGAATACATGGGTGAAAAAACAAAACAAAAAATTGAAGAAGCGATAGAAAAGCTGGGCTATCAGCCTAATTATATTGCCAGGAGCTTAAAGCAAAAGCGTACCTCGATGGTCGGCATCATCGTGGCCAATATTATGCACTATTTATCAACCGAGATCAGCCGCGCGATTGAGGACTTCTGCCAAGATCATGATTTGCACGCCATCGTGTGCAACGCCGATGATAATCCGGAAAAAGAAAAGCGTTATATTGAGATGCTTCGGGCTAAGCAAGTAGACGGCCTAATTATTTTTCCAACCGGAAAAAATAATGATTTATATGAAAGCATGATCAAGCAAGGCTACCCAGTCGTATTTGTCGATCGAAGGGTTGAAAATCTCGATGCGTTTTCGGTGCTAACCGATAACGTTTTGTCCACCTATAAGGCCATTCAATCTTTGATTGCGAAGGGCCATCAAAACATTGCCTTTGCTGTGCAGCCCTTAACGGTCAGTACGCGCCGGGATCGATTGGAAGGCTATAAAAAAGCGATGATAGATGCCGGTTTAAAAGTAACCGATGATTTCATTATTGAATCCAGCATTAGTGAAATGCAGGGCAAATTAGAAAAACTCTTTTCCCTGAAGGAGCGGCCGACTGCTTTGTTTGCTGGAAATGACCGTGTTTTTCTAGCGGTTGTGGAATGTTTAAAAGAAAAGGGTCTTAAACTTGGCAAGGATGTTGAACTAATCGTCTTTGATAATATTCCGTTTGCTCATTTAGTCGAAACACCGATTTCTTTTATTGTCCAGCCAGCCTCGGAAATGGGGCGGAAGGCAGCGGAATTGCTGTTTGATCAAATCAATAAAGTCGAGCGGGAACCGGAAGAGTTTGTGTTCCCAAGTCAGATGGTGTAGGCGGGTGCCTGACACCCTCTCATTTGCAGTTTTACTAAACCGATTTAGTAAGGAGATTAAAACAATGAAATTACAACTTGCCTTGGACCGAATGACGATCGCCGAAGCCATTGAACTTACCAAACAAGTGGAGGATTCCATTGATTGGGTGGAGGTAGGAACCTCTTTAATTAAAGAATTTGGGATGAGCAGTGTAAAAGAGCTAAAGCAAGCTTTTCCAAATAAGGTGATTGTGGCTGATATGAAAACGATTGACAATGCCCGTTATGAATTCGAAATGACCTTCGAGGCCGGGGCAGATATCGCCACTGTTATGGGGGTATCCCCTTTCGTAACGATTGATGCCTGCATCGAAGTGGCCAAACGTTATAACAAATTGGTAATGTTTGATTTATTGAATACCTCAAAAGAACAAGTATGCGAATTATTAAAGTACAACGAAGCCATATTTTGCGCTCATGTAAGTAAAGATGAACAAGAAGAATCCGGGGCACAAAACTTGGGTACAAAGCACGGCGAACTTCTTTCAGATCCGACTCTTAAACTAGCAGCTGCGGGCGGAATTACGTTGGATTCGTTGGAAAGTTTAAGAAAGACATTAAATCCATCAGTGGTCATTGTGGGCTCGGCGATTACAAAAGCAAAAAATCCTTCAGAGGCCGCGGTAAAATTTAAACAAGCAATTGGGCAGGGGGAATAAAGATGTCAGTCATCAAAACAATTTTAAAAGAAGTAGAAACGGTTATTAGTCAGGTAGAAGAAGGGCAGCTCAAAACATTAGCGTCCGAATTGCACCAAGCAAAGCGGATTTTTATTATTGGTGAAGGCCGCTCCGGCTTAATGGCAAAATCATTTGCGATGAGATTGATGCATTTGGGGGCAACGGTGTATGTAGTGGGTGAAACGATTACCCCATCGATTGAACAGGGGGATCTCCTGGTGGCGGTATCGGGCTCTGGTACAACGAAGAGTGTGGTTTGGACCTCTGAAAAAACACAATCAATCGGCTGCTCGGTGATGGCAGTTACCACCAATCCTGAGTCACCACTGGCTGCGGCCTCTACTCATATCCTACATGTACCGGCAGCAACTAAGTATCGGCGCGAGAATGAATTACAAACGATTCAGCCGCTTGGATCTCTTTTTGACCAAAGTGTGCATATTTTGTTTGATACAATCTGCCTGCTGTTTGGCAAGCTGAACGAAGTGGACCATTCCGAAGCGTTCGGCCGGCATAGTAATTTGGAATAATAACAAATGAATTATTGAAAAAAAGTCGGTCTCTAATTAGCTTAGAGGCCGACTTTTTTTTTTGTATCATTACGAAAAAGGCCCGGATGAAGGATACTTATCATGGTTTTGAGAAGAGTTTTGTCTTTCAGGGACTGGATGAAGGACATTAATCAAGGTTTTAAGAAGAGTTTTGTCCTTCATAGCCCTGATGAAAGACATTAATCCAGTTTTTAAAAAGAGTTTTGTCTTTCATAGTACGTATGAAAGACATTAATCCGGTTTTTAAGAAGAGATTTGTCTTTCATAGCATGGATGAAAGACATTAATCCGGTTTTTAAGAAGAGATTTGTCTTTCATAGCATGGATGAAAGACATTAATCCGGTTTTTAAGAAGAGTTTTGTCTTTCATAGTACGGATGAAAGACATTAATCGGGGTTTTAAGAAAGGTTATGTCCCTCATCGCTTGGATGAAGGACATATCTTTACTGTTTATGGCAATATGTTGCCCGCAGCACGATAGATAGAATACCATTCTTCCCGTGTCAGATGAATTTCGCTTGCCTGACAGCAATCTTTTAACCTGTCCAGATTCATGGTACCAATGACAGGCTGCATTTTGGCGGGATGACGCAATAGCCACGCAACCGCGATGGTCGTGTTGCTCACTTCATATTTAGCAGCGATTTCATCAATCCTCTGATTTAACTCAGGGAACTTGTCGCTGCCAAGGAATACGCCCTCAAAGAATCCATATTGAAAGGGAGACCATGGTTGAATGGTAATGTCATTCAATCGGCAAAAATCAAGCACGCTTCCATCCCGATTAATGGCTGAATCATTTTCCATGTTGACATTAATACCATTCGAAATCATCGTGGCGTTAGTGATGCTTAATTGCAGTTGGTTTGCCACAATTGGCTGCTTCACAAATTTCTGAAGAAGCTGGATTTGCATCGGATTCTGGTTCGATACACCGAAATGCCGCACTTTTCCGGAACTTTCAAGACTATCAAAGGCTTCAGCGACTTCTTCAGGCTCCACAAGCGCATCCGGGCGATGCAGTAGGAGAACGTCAAGATATTCGGTTTTCAGGCGCTTTAATATTCCGTCGACGGATTCTAAAATATATTCCTTCGAAAAGTCGAACATGCCCTTGCGAATGCCGCATTTGGATTGCAAAATGATTTTTTCGCGAACGGCAGCATTCATATGAATGGCATCAGCGAAAATTTCCTCACATGTCCCGCTGCCATATATATCGGCATGGTCGAAAAAGTTTACCCCTTCTTCTAAAGCAGTCTGGACAAAGCGCTCAGCATCAGGTTTGTCCAGCGAATTAATTCGCATACAGCCAACGGCCAGGACCGGTACTTCGATTGAACTGCTTCCGAGTTTCATCGTTCTCATGGTCAAAATCCCTCCATTTTATCCTATTTCAGTGATCTTCCTACCTATTTTGACATACTATTCTTAAAACTATCAATTTTTAAGGGGGAAAGTTGGTTAAAAATTTTTTGAAAGTGATATGAGGGTTTGCAAATAGATATAGGCTGGACTATGCTTTATGTAAGATAATAAATGGAGGAAATGCCGCTATGTCTACTTTGCCTAATTGTTCAAAATGTCATTCGGAATACACTTATGAGGATGGGAATCTTTTTGTTTGCCCTGAATGTGGCTATGAGTGGTCTTCAGAATTAGAAACAGATAATAGTGAAGATCAAAAGGTTTTCAAGGATGCCAATGGAAATGTCCTAAATGATGGTGATACGGTAACCATCATCAAAGATCTTAAAGTAAAAGGGAGCTCCTCAGTCTTAAAAGTAGGTACCAAGGTGAAAAATATCCGGTTAGTAGAAGGAGATCATGATATAGACTGTAAAATTGAAGGTTTTGGTGCGATGAAATTAAAATCTGAATTTGTAAAAAAAGTTTAAATTAATCTTTTTACAAAAAAGGGACAGTTATGACAACTGTCCCAATTATTTTAAGAGGGGTGATTTTTCGATTCGCCGATAAATTTCCAAATTCGCCGATAAACCTCAAAAATCCGCCGATAAACTTGAAAAAACTAAAATCACGGGCGCGGTTCTTTCCGTGCGACGCCAGTCTGATGGGCTGCTTGGACCACGGCTGCGCGGACCCGTTCCACGACCTTATCATTGAACACACTCGGAATAATATACGATTCGCTTAGTTCTTCATCCGAAACAACGGAAGCAATCGCTTTCGCTGCCGCTACTTTCATTTCTTCATTGATTTCATGCGCACGGCAGTCGAGCGCACCGCGGAATATTCCCGGAAAACAAAGAACATTATTGATTTGATTCGGGTAATCGGAGCGGCCGGTCGCCATTACCCGTACGTATGGCTCGGCGATATCCGGGTTAATTTCCGGTTCCGGGTTGGCCATGGCGAATACAATCGGATCCTTCGCCATCGTTTTTACATCCTCAACCTTCAAGATTCCAGGAGCGGAAACGCCGATAAAAACGTCAGCCCCTACAATAACCTCTGATAAAGATCCCTTTAGATTATCGGGATTGGTCATTTTAGCGTAGGCATTCCAATAAGGATTGTCATACTGAACATCACGGTGGATTGCCCCATGCCTGTCCACTCCAATAATGTTGCGAACCCCAGCTGAAAGGAGAATCTTTGTACACGCCATTCCAGCTGCACCAATGCCAGTGAAGACTACTTTGATATCCTCAAGCTTTTTATTGGTAATTCTTAAAGCGTTTAAAAGTCCGGCTAGAAGCACAACGGCGGTTCCATGTTGATCGTCGTGAAAAACAGGGATATCGAGCTCTTCCTTTAATCTTTTTTCGATTTCAAAGCATCTTGGTGCAGAAATATCCTCTAAATTGATTCCGCCAAAGGCCGGGGCAACGGCTTTAATGGTACGAATGATTTCTTCCGTATCTTCCGTATTGAGACAGAGTGGGAAAGAATCGACATTCGCCAGTTGTTTAAAGAGCATCGCCTTACCTTCCATAACCGGCATGGCGGCATAGGGTCCAATATTCCCAAGGCCTAGGACGGCAGTTCCGTCAGAGATAACAGCAATCGTGTTACGCTTAATCGTTAACGAATAAGCCTTTTCAGGTTCTTCGGCAATCGCGGTGCAGACGTTTGCTACTCCAGGCGTATAGACCCTCGCCAAATCTTCCCTGTTCTTAATTCTCGTTTTGAGTGCGGTCTCGATTTTTCCTCCTAAATGCATCAGGAATGTTCGATCCGAAATTTGCAGAACCTTGACGCCCTTCAGTTTAGAGATTAATTCGCCCATCAGCCGGCTATGCTTCAAGCCATGGACGTTGACAGTGATGTCCCGGATGGTATGAGTTTTGCTTGAGGAAATTACATCGACCCCGATAATATCGCCGCCTGCATTGCTGATGCAGCTGGCAATTTCACCGAATGAAAAAACCTCCACGTCTAATTGTAAACGCATGATAATATGTGTACTTGAACCTTTTCCAATTGGCATTCTGAACACTCCTTGAAGGTGATTTTTCTATTTAATTTGATAAGGGATCTTAAGCATAAATCTTGTTCCCTCTCCAATAACTGATGAAACTTCCAGATTCCCATGAAGTTTTTCCACACTTCGCTTCACGAGAGATAAACCAATTCCTCGATCCTTCCCTTTCGTCGAAACGCCTTTGTAAAAGATTTTTTCCGAAAGTTCTTCGTTTATTCCCGGCCCATTATCGGCTACTTCGATAAAAACCTCTGGATCGTAATAGTCAAAATAAACCGATACTTGCTTCTTTTCCTGGTCTGTGAAAGCCTCTAAAGCATTATCAATTAAATTGCCGATTATCGTGATTAATTCATGCGTGATGTCCGGTGACGCAGGTTCAGGCAGAACACCTTCTCCTGTGAAAGACAGCTCCGCCCCCAGTTCCCTAGCGTAGCTCATTTTCCCGAGAATGAACCCCGCTAAGGCCGGGTCTTTTATTTTACTAACGATATAACCGACTTCGTTTTGAAGGTGGTCGGAAATCTGGTTAATATAGTCTGCCAGCTTTTCATAGCGCTTGAGATGAACTAACCCGAGAATAACATGGAGCTTGTTCATAAATTCGTGGGACTGGGCCCGCAGTGCTTCTGCATAGAGCGTGACTCCCGTAAGCTCTTTTGCCAGCTTATTGATTTCCGTTTTGTTGCGGAATGTCGTAATCGCCCCAACCATTTCATTTCCGACTCGAATGGGCAGTTGATTCGTTAACAAGGTAATACCGGATAAATCAATTTCTTCATTCAGCCGGGGTTTTCCTGTTTTTAGGACATTTTTCAGATGAAGCTGAGGGATGTATTCGTCGACCAAGCGTCCTGCTGGATTTTCCTTGATTCCTGCCTCTTCGAATAAACGCAGTGCTTCATTATTAATGAGCG
The DNA here is from genome assembly GCF_050468025.1 of Neobacillus sp. NRS-1170. Lineage (NCBI taxonomy): Bacteria > Bacillati > Bacillota > Bacilli > Caryophanales > Bacillaceae > Neobacillus > Neobacillus sp. NRS-1170. The sequence goes on from NZ_JBITPF010000041.1 coordinate 86,791, forward strand.
TGATCCGGGCGTCCTGGTCAACTGCGAGGATGCCTTCTTTTGTTGATTGGAGCATGGCACTTCGCTCTTCCAGCAATTTTCCGATTTCAAACGGTTCAAGCCCAAACATGCTTTTTTTTATTTTTCTAGCTACAATAACAGCGCCGATAACGCCGATCAAGACCCCGAAAATGACGGCCAGTAAAATAACCCTTTTGCTGCTATTTACATCCTGTTTGACCTTATCAAGGGAAATTCCAACCGCTACAGCGCCAATTTGTTCCCCCGAACTTGAGTAAACAGGCGTAAACGCTCTTAAAGAGTAGCCTAAGGTTCCTTTGGCCGTTGAGATATGTTCATGGCCATGGAGGACTGGCCCTTCATCCCCGCCGACAAATCGTTCACCGATTTTACTAGGATTAGGATGTGATTTTCGAATCCCCATCATATCAAGCACGACAATAAATTCGACGTTAGAAGATTTCGCCATTTCATTGGTGAAGTCCTGGATGTCGCTTTCACTCCGCTTATGCTCAAGTGCTTCGATTATAAGGGGAGAATGAGCGGTCAACCTGGCAATATTCATGGCTTTTTCTGCCTGATTGTTTTTGGTCGTGTTCCCGATTTCCCGGCTGATGAGCAGATCGGTTACAAATAATGCTAATGCCACTACTCCGCAGACGAGAAGGGTGATGGTCGTTTGCAGACGAAACAGTGGTTTTTTATGTCGCACAAGACCCCCTCTTTCTATAACCGGTACTTGTTAATAGGGCGGCCGACGGAACCATATTGAATTTCCATGATGATGTCGCCCTTTTTCTCCAGATATTCTAAATAGCGGCGTACTGTAACACGTGCTAAACCAGTTCCGGCGGCCACTTCGTCAGATGATAGAGGCTCCGTGTGCCCTTCTAAAAATTGCAAAACCTGCTTCATGGTCCGGTCATTTAATCCTTTTGGCAAGGACTCTTCATGCTCCGGCTGCTTTGTTTGGACTCTTGTCATCGCATCCAAATCAGCCTGCTCCAATGGCCGGTTTTCCTTGAACTTTTTAAAGGTATTTCGGTACTGCTCCAGCGCCGATTGGAATCGGTCAAACCGGAACGGCTTAACAATATAATCGACAACCCCTGCGCGGAAAATTTCCTGGACATGCTGGGGGTCGCGGTTGGCCGTTAAGAGAATGGCATCTAAAGGATAGTTTTCGTTTCTAATTAGCTGAAGGAGGGAAAATCCGTTCATGTCCGGCAAAAAGTAATCGAGCAGGACCAGATTAGGATGGACTTCCTTAATTAAAGACAGGGCATCTTTGCCAGAAAAGGCTTTTCCGACTAACGTAAAGCCTGGCAGCTTCGATACAAATTCCGCGTTAATCTCCATGACCATCGGATCATCCTCGACAATCAAGATTCGGATCGGTTCCATGAATTCTCTCCTTTCCTTGCTTTTTTGCTCATTATAGCTTACTTTTTGGCGATAACAAAAGAAACAGCCACGTATACCGTGGCTGAAAGCTATACATCTGTAAGCAGGGTTAAGCCGTTTTGCTCAAAGATGACTTTTCTGCTGCTTTATCATCAAACTCATTTTCCATTTTGGAAACAACCACCGTTGCAACCCCATTGCCGATAAGATTTGTAAGGGCACGGGCCGTTGACATAAAGCGGTCAACACCTAGAAGGAGGGCGATTCCTTCAACTGGAACGCTTGGGAATGCTGCGAGAGTTGCTGCCAAGGTAACAAAACCGGAGCCTGTTACACCTGCAGCCCCTTTAGAGGTAAGCATTAATACGCCAAGCAGAGTGACTTCCTGTCCAAGGCTTAAGTCAACTCCAAAAGCCTGTGCGATGAATAGGGCTGCCATCGATAGGTAGATGGAGGTTCCATCCAAGTTAAACGAATACCCGGTTGGTACAACAAGACCGACTACAGATTTTGAACATCCGTATTTTTCAAGCTTCTCCACCATTTTAGGGAGAGCCGATTCAGATGAGGATGTACCTAATACTAAAAAGATTTCATCTTTAATATAGCTGATAAATTTGAAGACATTAAAACCATAAAATTTCGCAATTCCGCCGAGAATGACAACAATAAACACGGCCATCGCCAATACTGTTAACCCGAACAATTTTCCAAGGGATAAAAGCGAACCAATTCCGAATTGACCAATCGTATAGGAAATCGCTCCAAATGCTGCAATTGGTGAATAGTACATGATAATGTTTACAATCCGGAAGAAGGTTTCGGATAATTTTTCAAATAAATCAATGACAGACTTGCTTCTTTCGCCAAGGCCCGCTAAGGCGATTCCAAATAGGACGGCCAAGAAAAGAATCGGAAGAAGCTGGCCGTTTGCTAAAGCACCCATAAAGTTTTCAGGGATGATTCCCATGATAAAGTCCATGAAGCTGTGGCTTCCTTCGGCTGCCTGCTTGGTAAATTGGGAAATGTCCGCTTTCGCGCTGTGGGCATTGACCCCTGCACCTGGCTTGAAAATCGTGGCAAACAGAATGCCAATCGCCAAAGAGATGGTGGAAACGATTTCAAAATAAAGTAAAGCTTTTCCGCCAATTCGGCCGACCTTTTTCATATCCCCCATACCGGCAATACCGACGACAATGGTTAAGAAGATAATCGGTGCAATGACCATTTTGATCATTTTGACAAAAATATCGGATAACACTTTTAATTCGGAACCCATTTTCGGAAATAAGGCACCAAAGATAATCCCAAGGACAATGGCAATCACAACTTGCGTGGTAAGACTCTTAAAATTGATTTTCATTGACAATCCTCCTAGTCTATTAACTTTAAAATATTGTAAACACTTACAAGTTAAACAAGATGAAATTGATAGAAACTTTGCTATCAATAAATGAAGTATAAATTTTAGTGAATTATCTGACAATATTTTGGTTATATCGTTCTTTTTGGTTATTTTGGTCTGAGAGGCATCTCTTCTTTAGTTTGTTGGACTTGCCTTGTTCATTACCCTACAATAGCAAGTATGAAATCAAGAATATGAGGGTGTCATTCATGAAACCATATACGCGAGTTTTCCAAGGGACTGCTTTTACAAGTAAATCTCCAAAAGAAATTCAAATTTTAAAAGACCATCTATTTTGTATTAATGAGGACGGAATGATTGAAAAAATCATGGCAGCAGAGGATGCGGGTTATCAAGCTTTACTTGATACTTACCAAGGCAGAGAAAACTTTCACCGTTTAGCTCTCGGTCAATATTTGTTACCTGGCTTTATCGATTTGCATGTGCACGCCCCGCAGTGGGCCCAGGCCGGTACGGCATTGGATATCCCGCTTTATGAATGGTTAAACACGTATACCTTTCCGATTGAGTCGAAATTTTCCGATTTAGACTTTGCAAAAAATGTGTACGAGGATGTCGTCAGTACATTACTCGCTAACGGGACAACGACCGCGCTTTATTTTGCTACCGTCCATAAAGAAGCGAGTTTATCGCTGGCGGAAATATGCGCCAAAAAAGGGCAGAGGGGATTAGTGGGAAAGGTTGTCATGGATAATCCCGACCAAACCCCTGATTATTATCGCGACACTGATACTGCATCGGCATTGGCGGATACAGAGGAGTTTATTTTAGCGGTCAACGAATTGACGAAGCAAACGAAACAGGGTGTTTACCCGGTCGTTACTCCTCGGTTTATTCCAAGCTGTACGGACGATACTTTAAAAGGCTTAGGAGAATTAGCCGCAAAGTATGATACTTACATCCAATCACACTGCAGTGAAAGTGACTGGGAGCATGGCTATGTCCAGGATCGTTTTCATAAAAATGATGCGTTTGCCTTGCATGATTTTGGTCTATTACGTGAAAAGTCTGTTATGGCGCATTGTAATTTTTTAAATGATGACGATGCTGGGCTCTTTGCAGAAACGGGTACGGCTGTCTATCATTGTCCTATTTCCAATGCCTACTTTGCCAATAGCGTTATTCCGATCGCTCGTCTGCATTCAAAAGGGGTAGAAATTGGATTAGGATCGGATATTTCAGGAGGTTTTTCCCCTAGTCTGTTCGATAATGCCAGGCAAGCGGTAATGTCATCGAGAATGTTGGAGGATGGTGTAGATACGACTCTTCCTGCTGAAGAACGCGGTGTCCCCAGTTCACGGATTACGATTAATGAAGCGTTCTATTATGCCACCGCTGGCGGAGGGAAAAGTTTAAGTCTGCCAATCGGCCGCATTGCGGAAAACTATGTCTGGGATGTTCAACTCATCAATACTTCACTAGAAACTGCCAAGCTGCCTATATATGATGCAAATGAAGATTTAAACGACATTTTTCAAAAAATCATGTATTTGGTACGGCCGGAAAACATTCGTGAAGTCTGGGTCCAAGGGGAAAAGGTTCATTCGCGAAATGACCGTTGACGTTATCGGTGGTGCAAATCCTGCACGGTCCCGCCACTATAAAAGGGAAATCAGCGCAACAAATGCCATCGATTGGATTGGGAAGGTATGCGGCTGATTCGTTAAGGTAGACAAAAAGAGTGAGCACCAATTAGTCTCACTCTTTTTTCCTGTTCAGTGGGTTCAGGTGAGTAACAGAATTTATTTTTGAAAAAATTTTTAAAATAAATCAAACCGGTTTAAAACATTGTCCGTTTCCTCAAATGTAAACAATTTTTGGGGAGGGACTTAAATGAAGAAGTGGACGTTTTTCTTAGCAGTTTTTTCAGTCATTTTATTATTAGCGGCTTGTAACAGCCAGACTGATCAGACTACGAAAAAGAAGGTGCCAAAAAGCGAAACGGTAACAGCTGACAAAGGGAGTAAGTCCGAAGAGAATGGTTTACAACTATTAGATAATGCGAATGTTGGAAAATACTTAGCGGATTCAAAGGGAATGGCGTTATATTGGTTTACCAAGGATCAAGCTGGAAAGAGCAATTGCAGCGGACAATGTTTAGAAAACTGGCCGGCATTTTCAGCCAAGGATTTCAAGGTGCCGGAAGGATTTAACCTAAGTGATTTTGGCACGATCAAGCGAGAAGATAATGGGGTAGAGCAAATAACATACAAAGGATATCCCCTATATTATTGGATAAAAGACAAAGCCAAAGGCGATGTAACTGGCCAGGGAGTCGGGAATGTCTGGTTTATTGTTAATAGCCAAACCACCTTTGAAGAGGCAACTGCTAATCAATTGCAATTATTGGAAGATGCCAAGATTGGCAAATACTTAGCGGATGCAAAAGGAATGACACTGTATTATTTTACTAAGGATCAAGCTGGAAAAAGCAATTGCAGCGGACAATGTCTGGAAAACTGGCCGTCATTTTCAGCCAAGGATTTCAAAGTTCCGGAAGGTTTTAACCCAAGTGATTTTGGCACGATCAAGCGGGAAGATAATGGGGTCGAGCAAGTGACCTACAAAGGATATCCGCTATATTATTGGATAAAAGACAAGGTAAAGGGCGATGTTACAGGCCAGGGTGTCGGGAATGTTTGGTATATTGTCAACGCGGAAACCACTTTTTAATTTAAGTAAACATCTTTAAAATTAGAAAGGCTTTCTCACTGAATGTTGTGAGGAAGCCTTTTTTCATTTAAAAGACAGGCGTTGATTATGACTGCCTGTCTTTAAAAGGTTTATTTCAATGTTAGTAAATATTTTATTAAAGCATCTTGTTCTTGCTGAGAAAAACCTGTTGAAGCATCTATCCAATATTCATGCCCTTGCCCTGTCACATTTGATTTCCTTAGACTTTCCGAAGTCTGATTTGCTTTTATTACTTGAGTTCTCAAGCTTTTATCTACTAATGCACGTAAACTGTTGTACGGGTCAGGTAAAATACTTTTATTTAATGTTCCTTCTGGTCCAAATTGAGTTTTAATATTTGCTCCAACTGCAACCCCTCCGTCATGGAGATATGGCGCAGACCAATAAAGGCCAATAAGACTAGGAACTTTATATCCTCCCTTTGTATTGCCAATTCCAAACGCAAGATTGATTTGGCCAGGGTTTAAGCCTTGAGTCGGAACTTTTAATACTAGTGCACCTTTTGGTACAGGCACAGGTGTATCAGGTGAATAAATCACGGGATCTTTCAAAAACTCGCCTGCCTTTTTTAAACCAAGCGCACGCGTCGGTTCCGTACCAATTTTTTCTACGGGTATAATTTGATTATTGGTATAAAAGCTTCCTGCATGGCACGATATACAAGAACCCTGTGCAAATACTCGTTTGCCTAATTGCTTTTCCCTATCAGTTATCTTAACGGGTGCTTTTGGAGGAACGAGAGTATTTTGAAATGCTGACATAGCATTGTTTTGTTCCCCTGCTTTTGTTCCTGGTGAGCTAACAATAACCCCATTCGGTGATACAAGTGAAGACCTTGGAAAGGTGGGCAATTTAATCGCTTGGTTTACTCCAGGAGCATCCGGGGTAGGATCAACCTGTGCAAAAAACTCTGAGGGCTTCTTTCCTTGTGTTGGATCAAATCGATATTTCGGATTCGCAGCATTCTGCAGAATGGTTCCTAAATATACCTCTTTGTCGATGCCAAGAAGAGCTCGACTAGCTTCGGCAATCGTCGTCAAATCAGAACCTTGGGCGTGAACGGCATTATTTAACGTACTTAAACCTTTAAACGGTCCTGCCATCGCAAAACCACTCCAGCTGTAAGGATGATCCCCTAAAGTGAAAGAATCCGGGATCTGCGTTGGATTACTTATAAAATCGCTAGAAACATCAAAGTTTCCCTTAGGCCATTTGAATACACTATCATCAACAGCTGCTTCCAATGACTTTGAATCCGGTAAGGGTTCTTTTTTTCCTTCGCTTGTTACAACAATTCTCTCTAAGCTCTTAATATATTCTTTTAGAGATGCAATGTCAGCACGTGCAAAATAAGCAGATGTGTTGGTACCTAATGCAAGGAGCAGTCCGAAATTAGCATCCGTATTAACGGCCCCCTCAATCACTTTTTGATTAACCGAATCAACAGTGGCATGGCATGCTGCACAGCTAAGTCCAACTTTTAACCTTCCCTCAGATTTTACTAGCGGCAAACCCAGGACTTCGTCAGAACCTTTTGCCACATCAAAACCGGTATCCACTTTTGTTCCTTTTTTATATATTTTTCCTCCCATTGTTACGGTTCCAGCCAATTCGACCTGTAAATTTGTTGTCCCCTTACCGTTTAATTCTTTTATTGCTTTTTGGAAATTTTCAATGGTAAGCGGTCCGTTAAAAGCTCCAAGAATATCGGATAAAAAGACTTCATTCCCAAATGTTTCTTCGTAAAATGACTTTCTTCCTAGATTCAAGAGAGCTTGATCAATTTTGACAGCACCGTTCTTCGGGGATAATAACTCCCTTCCTTTTGCTGTTTTCATTAATACATGTGCCTTTTTATGGGAGAAGGTTCTTCCCCAGAGGTCGAAGGCTGGTTTATCTTCGGCCTTCTCCACTGTCACCTTTTCAGGTGCTACAATTTGATTTTCAGAAGGAATAAATGCATAAACCGGTATACGTAAAGTAAAAATGAAAGCTAAAATAATACCCAGACAATACATCCATTTCATCCTATTACCTCCTTTATAAGAACTAAGTGCAAAAAACCACCCTTAATTTTCCGCCTTTACGGAAGAAATATACTTTTCTAATCCATGTTTCGAAACAAAGTATTAGATAAAAACCTGACCCCTTAGGCATTCACCTATATCTATTTTTAAGAATATGCTATAAAACAAATAACCGAAGGAGGCAAATATGTATGTATCACCATTTTGGGTATATAAAAAGATGCGAAACCGTCCCTGTCACATATCCTCCGCAATACCAACCCCAACATCCGGGGATTGAATCCTTGATGATTCCAAGACCTATATCCGAAAACCCTTCTTATACTGGAAGCGGTAAACTGCGGAACAAAGCAGCTATCATAACCGGCGGGGACAGTGGGATCGGAAGGGCTGTTGCCATTGCCTTTGCAAAAGAAGAAGCAGATGTTGTGATTGTCTATTTAAATGAACATGGAGATGCATTAGAAACAAAAGATAGAGTGGAGCAATTGGGAAGAAAATGCCTAACGATTGCAGGAGATATCGGGGATGAGAAGTTTTGTCAATATGTGGTTCAGAAAACAATGGAAGCATTTGGACATCTTGAAATTCTCGTTAATAATGCTGGAGAGGTACATACCCAGACAAGTATTAGTGACATATCTCCGGCACAACTAAAACGTACATTTCAAACAAACATTTTTTCATTTTTTTATCTCACACAAGCAGCGATTCCCTATTTAAAAACAGGAAGCTCTATTATCAATACAACTTCAATTTCTGCCTACACTGGAAGCGAAGACGCGATCGATTATGCTGCTTCCAAGGGAGCAATTGTCTCTTTTACCCGCTCTTTAGCATTATCCGTCGTTAATCAAGGAATTCGTGCTAATGGGGTTGCTCCGGGACCTGTATGGACCCCTCTTATCCCTTCAAGCCTCCCACCAGAAATTTATGCAACATGGGGAAGCAACAGCCCAATGAAACGTGCTGCGCAACCTTTTGAACTAGCCCCCCTTTATGTTTATTTGGCGTCGGACGACTCCTCATATGTAACAGGACAAATTCTTAATATAGACGGAGGAACCGCTATAAATGGATAAAAAATATCAAGTACTTCATAGCTTGATGAAGTTCTTGAGGAAAAATAGGTGGAGCAAGAAACCGCTAGAATTGATAGTTGCGGGCAACTTGCTAAAGTATGTTATGATAGCATTTACTGATAATATATGAAAGAGGAAGTGTGCGTAAGTGATAAACATAACCATTCCAAAACCAACTGTTACTATTACCAAACAGAATAATCCTGAGCTAAGTAATATTTATGGGTTTACAGAATTCCATCTTATCCCTAGGGATAAGGGGGGGATTTTTATGTTCTATAACAATAATCAAGAGCTACTATTCGTTGGTAAAGCAAGGAAGTTGCGACAAAGAATTAAAAAGCATTTTGAGGATACTGTATCCCCAATCAAAATGCATAGAGATGAAGTCACTAAAATTGCGGTTTGTGTTATCGAAGACCCTGTATATAGAGAAATTTACGAAACGTATATCATTAATGAACTCAAGTCAAAATATAATATAGACAAGGTGTTTTTTAGGTGAAATTTCATTAAGGCAATAGGTATTGTTAAATATGACGATACCTATTGCCTTTTATAATTGATATCTTAAAGGATGGGATTGAATTAATTACATTCAATAAATAAGTCACCTACGTCATACGAGCCGGTTAGAGACCATGACGATAGGTGACTTAAATTTGTTTCATTCCTCTAATATTTTCATTAAACTATCAACCTTATGATTTAAGTCAATCCCATATAATCCATGAGGAAGCAGCATTAAACCGGAAATGACTGAGAAATAAAGCATCAAAAGCTCAGCTGGGTCGCCTTTACTAAATTCCCCATTCTCTTGCCCTTCTTTAAATATGGGGAACATTTGCTCAATAAAAGAAGTAGTTGGATATTGCTGGACAATATCTTTTGCTTCTTCAGGTACTTCATCGGATGTTTGTACTTGCTGTATGAGCATAAAGGAATGCCTATTGCTTGCATCCAGCATTCTTATGGTAAATTCTTTGATTTTTTCTGAAGGGGAGCCTTTCATAAGTCCTAATGTTGCAAATGCCTTGGCTGTTTCTTCCATTGCATCTTTAACAAGTGCGATAAAAAGCTCATCCTTAGAACTGTAATATCGATAGGATAGACCTTGGCTAATACCCGCCTCCTTAGCAATCATGCTCATTTTAGTTCCAACGAGTCCTCTGCGAGCAAATATTTTTAGGGCTGCTTTCTTTATTTGTTCTCTCCGCTCATCTCGGAGCTGGTCCAGTTGGTCATCATTTAATGGAGCCACCTTCGTTCATCCTCTTCCATAAGCTTTATTCACACGATAAATTATAATAATTATTTCAATGATACCCCAACTTGTTCTTCACTAATTTTCCAAAGTCTTTTTGCCAATTCTCTGTCAGCAGCCACGGCTGTCGGTTCCTTCAATCGTCTGTCAGCACAGTATTTTCCGTTTAGCCAGGAGACATCCTTCATTTCTGCGAGCCAGATTAATGTATCCGCTCCTTCCTCCGGTTTACGGGAAAAGAGGTTCATGACAGCCATTGTCGCTTTGGCCATCCTTCCATTGTTTTGATTAAAATTCGTGGCAACGAGTCCAGGATCGAAACAATGAACGGTAATATTTGTTCCTTCTAGACGGAGTGCCAATTCCGATGTAAATAAAATATTAGCAAGCTTGGTCTGAGCATAGCGAAGTGTTGGACCGCCCATTAACTTTTTAACTCCCGTATAGAGATTTTCACCGTTGATATTATCAAAATCAAAACCGTTTTTCACCATCTTGTGCCCATGTGAAGAGGTATTGATCACCCGAGCTGAATCACTTGCCTTTAGACGGTTTAAAAGAAGCGAAGTGAGAAGAAAAGGTGCCAAGTGGTTCAATGCCCATGTCATTTCCACACCCTCCTCCGTCTTCTGAAGGGTATCGAATAAAGCTCCCGCATTATTCACTAATATATCAATCTGTGGGCACCTTTCCAGTATTTGTTCGGCTGCTTGGCGAATGGAACTTTGAGAGGAAAGATCAGCAATGAAGATATCCACTTTTATCGGTTTACTCGTTTGCTTTTTTAATAGCATAGAAATTTCTTCTGCCCTTCTCTGATTCCTGGCAATGATTCCGATATTTGCTCCACGTGCAGCAATAGCCTTTGCTGCTGCAAGCCCGATTCCATTTGTTGCGCCTGTAATCAATACATATTTATCCTGAAGATTCCATTCTCGTTCACTCATAACGTTAAAGCCTCCTTTTTGAATGAATAATTCATTCATTTATAAATAGTGTATGTAAGCATTTTGGAAAGTGTAATAAAAATTTACAATTTATGGTTTAAATAATTTGAAGATTAGGGACTTAAACCTGCAAGAGAGACAGGCAAGTTAATTTCTCTGGGTAAATAAATTGAAAAATAGCCCCTGAGAGCATTCTCAGGGGCTAATATTTAATGGACTGCAGTTATAATATAATTATTTAGGAAAATAAATGGCATTGGTTTTTCTAAAACTACCTATTTTAACATTTTAAAAATTGAAAGTGAGCGATTAAAATGAAAACAAACCTATTATATGGCCAAAATGAACTTGAAGTTGAAGTGTCTGATGATGCATTTATTGTTGAGCCTAATCATTTACCAGGTTTAGAAAATGATATTGAAGCCCTAAAAGAAGCATTAAAAAATCCAATTGGCACTGCACCTTTAAAAGAAATGGTGAAAGCCACGGATAAAGTGGCTATTGTTATCAGTGATATTACGAGACCAACACCCAATCACAAGATGGTACCCGTACTGATTGAAGAACTTAATCATGTTCCAATCGAAAATTTTGTTATTATAAATGGAACAGGTACCCATCGTGACCAAATAAGTGAAGAATTTGTTCAAATGCTTGGAGATTGGGTTGTCGATAATGTAAGAATTATTAACAATCAATGTCATGATCAAGAAACATTAGTGAATGTTGGAAAAAGTAAGTTTGATTGTGATGTATATTTAAATAAGGAATATGTGGAAGCCGATTTTCGCATTGTAACCGGGTTTATCGAACCCCACTTTTTTGCTGGATTTTCTGGAGGTCCAAAAGGGATTATGCCAGGCATTGCTGGTATTGAAACGATTATGACCTTCCATAATGCAAGAATGATTGGGGATGCTCGATCTACATGGGGGAATATGGAAGATAACCCTGTTCAAGAGATGACTCGTGAGATCAATCGTATGTGTAAACCTAATTTCATGTTAAATGTTACATTAAATAGAGAAAAAGAAATCACATCTGTATTTGCTGGTGAATTGTATGAAGCCCATGACAAAGGATGCGAATTTGTAAAAGAACATGCCATGATCAAGTGTGACGATCGATTTGATGTCGTTATTACATCCAATTCTGGTTACCCCCTTGACCAAAATCTTTATCAAGCCGTTAAAGGGATGAGTGCAGCACATAAAATTGTTAAAAAAGGCGGAACGATTATTGTCGCTTCTGAATGCTCGGATGGACTTCCAAGTCATGGGAATTATTCGAAGATTTTTGAATTTGCTGATAGCCCGCAAGCTTTATTGGATCTAATCAATGATCCGAATTTTAAAATGTTCGATCAATGGCAGGTTCAGAAACAAGCGGTGACGCAAGTTTGGGCAGATGTCTATGTATACTCCAAGCTCACAGATGAACAAGTTATCGGTTCCATGCTAAAACCTACTCATAATATTGAACAAACTTTAGAGGAATTGAAACAAACTTACGGAGAGAATATGTCGATTGCTGTTTTACCATTAGGTCCATTAACGATTCCTTACGTAGAAGAGTATATAGGGCAGGTTTAAGAGTGAAAAAAGACTTAGGCATAACAGTAGTAACACGTTAAAGTAATCCCTTCTCATAAAAAAACGCATGCCCTCTGGGACAAACGTCTTTCATAGCGCTCACAGTGGTAACCCGGCTATCATGGAGATTCCTCTTTAGACCCGTGGCTTTTCGTCCTCAGCTTTCGATGTGTTTGCTATTAGCAGTATAATATTTAACTACTTCATAATATACACTTGACAATTTTAGACAATTACATTTATTTTAACTTTTTGTTAAGAAATGACTTTTCCATTGTCACTCAAGTGTTATTAGAGTTCCTTTTTTCTTCCCTGCGAGTGTACAGCTAAAGATAGTAAAATGCTGCATTTTAAAAAGGCTGTCACTGCTCCTTGTAATAGAAATAAAGTAAAAAATTTAATTAAACAAGTTATTCTTTAATTAATTCAGAAGTATAATGTATAAACCTAATTAATCAATTTTTATATTGAATAATTAGATTTACTGTTTTTATCCGAAGTTGGCTGATTGAAAATTGAAAAATGGAGGGGATTGTTAAGATGCTGCTCTCATCTGTTATTCTTTTTGCCATTGCCGCGCTTGGTGGTCTGGTGCTTGGGGTCTTAGGACTTCGTCAGAAAGAGTTGCCCATGAGTCTATCGCTCATCCATGGAGCCGTTGCTGCAATTGGTCTTATCACTTTAATCCTTGGGGTCGTGCAGGAAAATGCAGGATCACTTGTTATTACCTCCTTAATCCTATTCCTCATCGCCGCACTTGGCGGATTCGTACTCTTTTCCTACCATTTACGCCATAAGCCTCATCCTAAAGGTCTAATCGTCATTCATGCATTAGCTGCCGTTGTCGCATATGTTTTCTTACTTATTGGGGTTTTGTAAGGGGTGGACGTTAAATGAAACAGCGGGGCAAGTTAAGGTTTTTGGGGCATCCGGTACACCCTGTCGTTACGCATTTTCCAATGGCCCTATTACCAGTGTCGTTCCTTGGTGATCTGCTTGGAATCTGGACGGATGCTTCGTTCTGGTGGAGTTTTTCGTTTTATAATCTTGCCATAGGACTGGTTTTGTCCCTGCCTGCACTTATTACTGGAATGATTGACTTTATGGCCATCCCACAGGAAGAGGGCGCTGATCGTGTGGCAATGCGCCATATGATCATTATGATTACGGCAATCATGATGTATACGTGCAGCTTTTTTATTCGTTTCGGGGTTGATGTACTATACGGGTGGCGGTTAATGAGTTCTGTTTCTCTTTCCTTGTTAGGGCTTATTTTTCTTCTGATCGGGGGTTGGTTTGGCGGACATCTTGTTTACCGTTACGCTGTAGGGAGCGAGCCAATCCATGATAAGTCAGAATCGGAGAAATCTTAATAGGGAAGCATCGGATAATAAAAGGGAAAGGCTTGAGACCTTTCCCTTTTTTAATTCTATTTTATAAAAGATAAGGAAGATTCCTTGTCTGAATTCCTATTTTTTAATTAAGCCAATCTCAACCAATCTTTCATACAGGAAGCCGCCAGCCGTGATTGCTGGATATTTTTCCGGATTATCTTCAGAAATACAGGATGGAATGGTTTCTAATAAACAAGTGCTGTACGGATGTACGAAGAACGGCATGGAATAACGAGCAGTATTTTCTCCTTCCGGATTCACGACGCGATGTGTGGTGGCCGGGATGACTTCATTTGTAATCCGGGACAGCATATCTCCCGCATCCACAATAATTTGTCCAGGCTCAGCCTTAACAGGCATCCATTCACCTTCACGTGTTAACAATTCCAATCCAGATGCAGTGGATTCAACTAATAATGTAATCAGGTTAATATCTTCATGTTCAGCTGCGCGAATGGCATTGGGATCCATGGATTCCTCTAATGGAGGATAATGGATTGTACGAAGAATGCTGTTTCCTTCATGAATCATATCGGAAAAAAAGTTCGGGCGCAGATCAAAGTGCATCGCAAGAGCCTCTAGCATATTGCGAGCGACACGTTCTAATTCGCGATAAAAGTTTACCGCATTTTGCTTTAGTTCAGGAACCTCATTTGGCCAAATATTAGCAGAATATTGACTGAGCAGGGCATGTCCTTCAGGCAGTTCCTGGCCAACATGCCAGAATTCTTTTAGGTCGCCAACTGTACGGTTTTTTGCATGTTCTTTACCAAAACCGGTGTAGCCGCGCTGCCCGCCGTTAATTCCTTCATATTGTTTTTTGGTTTCTGTATCTAGACTAAATAACTGTTTCCAAAGCTCGTAGTTTTTGTCGATTAGCTTTGGATCCACTCCATGGCCTTCTAAAATAATAAAACCTGTTTCTTTTAAACCAGCAGCAAATTCCTCTGCGAAAGCTGCGCGTTGTTCTGAGTTTCCATATGTGAAATGCTTTAGGTTTAAAGTACGAATGACTGGATTTGCCATATGATTATGTCTCCTTCTCTGGTGTAAGCGTTATCAAACTATTAAAAATTACCATATCTAAAAGAAAAACACAATAAAAAGATATGAATAAAGACCTAATTCCATCAGGATTAGGGAGAATCAAGTGATTAATAAATAAAATATTTACTTATTATAAAGACAGAAAAGGGAAACCATTGGTTTCCCTTTCTCCTATCCATTTATAGTAAGCTAGTTGTTAATTCAACCTCGATATTGCCATTAGTAGCTTTAGAATAAGGACAAACTCCATGTGCGAGTTTTACTAATTCATCTGCTTCTTCCAAAGTGACACCAGCTATTGCCACATTTAAGGCAGCGGCTAGTTTGTATCCTCCGTCCGCGTCTTTTCCTAAAGAAACTTCTGCAGTTACCTTAGATTCAATCCGCTTTCTTGCTTGCCGTGCGACTAAATTCAGTGCGCTATCGAAGCAGGCGGCATAGCCAGCTGCAAATAATTGTTCAGGATTCGTGGCATTTTCCTTGCCTTGTCCGCCAAGGGATTTTGGCATGGACAGTGTTAAATCTAGTGTGCCGTCGCTGCTTGTAACCTTCCCTAATCTTCCGCCCTCGGCGGTTGCGCTTGCTGTGTATAATGCTTCCATCAAAAATCTCCCCTTTTATATTTTATGAAATTAAATTGTGTACAATCAACGTTACAAATAAATCATAATGGAAAACCTATTAATAGTCAACAATTAAATTGCGCACAATTTAAAATGCCGAAAAAAGATACACCCGATTAATAAGCTTTGCGAGCATCTCTTTTAACTTTATGGTGATTTTTGAAGGGAAAGCTTATGGAGTTTCTTTTTGGTAAAGCGAAAAAGAGTAATTAACATTATGGAAGCGATTGGATAGGTTGGAATGGAATAATACAGCTTCCAGCCTTTGTAAGTCAGAGCATGATTTATGACGCAGAGCCATTCAAAAAATAACGCAAATCCAGTCCAAACCAAAATATACCAACCTGTTTTTTTTCCATAAAGTTCGAACTTATCATAAACAAATAAAAAGATTAATGAGGCAGATGGATAGATAAGAAAATGAAATAGTCCGCCAGAAAGCTCATAACTGGGATTATCACCAAAAATATAAAGTTTAAAGGGAGAAGCAATCAAAAAATAATCAATGGTTGCAACAAACGCAAGATTATAAATCCAAATGATGATTACCATTACAAGCGGGAAGTACTTTCGAATGATGAAAAACAAACCAAAAAATGTTAAAGCTGATAAAATGCTAAACCATTCATTCCAATCAAAAGTAACGTTCATACATAAAATCCACCTTTAAAAAGGATTTTACGAAAGAATTTCATAAAACCAATTAACACTAACAGACAGGCAAACCAAAAGGAAAATGACCACCAAAGCTGCCAATGGACATGTTTAAAAACACCTAAAAAATCAGCGAGCCATTCCAGACCTGAAAACAGAATTATAAAGATAATCATTAACAGCAGCTTTTTTAAATTGGAACTTGTTGTTAGGAAAAAGTGTAGAAAAGTGACCATAAGCAAAGGAATAAGAACAATGCGGTTTATAAAATGGGCAAACGCATAGCTTAACTGATCGGGAATTATGATTGTTTTAAAATTCATGTAGCAAAGTGCTGAAAAGTTTTGAAAAAGATAGGAAGATATCATCCAATATACGAGGATTTCAAGTATATGCAGGTTTTTCTTTTTTTTGATAAAAAAGTATAATGCTAACACATTTAATACTGCATAAAAGATTATAGTCATTCAAGGGTGCTCCTTTAACCCCTCATTTTATTGAATAAAAGTTCTTCAAATTATTTTGTTCTAATAAATGGTATTTATGAATTTTACATTACTTTTTATCTTTGCTGGATTAGTCCAATTTTATTAAGTACATGAAATATACGAGTCAATTGAATCATGTGAGATAGGCAAAAAGAATGGTTTGCATCGTAAAAAGGAGAAAACGGTCAAAAAATGTTTCAATGAGTCGAATGGTGTCATGTAAGAAATGACTCGTTGAAAGGGGGTGAGAGATTGCACTTCCGCCATTTTATTATTTCAGGCCTTATGGTTGGAGCAGCTTTGTTTTTACCACACAATGCCTTTGCAGAAAAGAACGAGCTTAGCGGGCAGCAGAATGCCCAAAATGCAGCTGCACATGCAGCAAAAGCTGATAGCAAAAACCTGCAAGCTGACGTCCAAGTTAAGGCAATGGATAAGACAGTACCTGCCACTGCTAATAAAAATCAAGCCGCAGTAAAACAGCAGGCATCCAATCATAGCTCTCAACAGGCGATGTCCCAAAAACAGATTGCAACGCCGAAAAGTTTGCCGGCTCAGGCAAAAGGAAACGTCCAGACGGTTGTAAAAAAGACAGAGAAAAACGTTGAAGCACCAGGCCAACAGAAAAAAGCCATTACAAACGAAAGTAACCAAGGGTTAGGAAAGGATAAGCAGACTTCAAGAAAATTGTCTGTTTCTTCTAATCTTGGTGCAAATAATCCAGGCGATTCAATGAGCCGATTAGAAACTCAAAGGGTAGATTTACACTTATCGCAACCGAAAAAGGTAGAACCTATTGAACCACTTGCGGCAAAACCAGCAAGTAAAAGACAGGTCCCTGCCAGTAAGGATGAAATCCCTAACGCCGATCGGGCGACGAACCCAACTCCACGTTCCAATAGTTCGGGCGGGTCATCAAATGATCGAGTCAGTCAGGGGTTGAACACGATAAGTACGTTGGATAAGTGGTTTGAGTGGAATAAATACTTTGAAATCAAATTTGTCCAGCTGTACCTTTCACGATCTGCATTATTGACTAATCAATGGGTGAATGCGCCGCCGGCACCACCGCCACAAGAAGCTCCTTTATTAAAAATGGTTAACCGCCGCTAAATGCCACGGAACATGATAATAAAAGGAGCGAATTTAAAAATGAAACATTACTTAAACCCTAATTCTGTTATGAAATCTTTTGTATTGGCTGGAGCATTATCTTTTGGAGTATTTGCAGGAGGACATTTTACTGAAGCAGCTGGTCTTGGCAAGGAAAAAGCTGAACACAACGTTCATGTAAAAACTGAACAAAGTGTAAAGGTTCATGTCAATGCTAAGCCTGCAGTTCAAGTGAAGCCTGCAGCTCCGGTAGTTAAAGAAAAGACTAATTCTGGGAATGCGAGCAAATCTCAAGCTATGTATCATGCAAGCAAGAATGCAATAGCGAATGCTAATCCAAACTCTGCCGTATTAGGCAAGGTTGGAAAAACTGAAGAGGCAAAAACAGAGGAAGCTCAGGTTCAAGAACCAGCAACTGAAGAGGCTGCAAAGGTACCTGCTGAAGAAACAGTTGAAAAGCAAGCTGCAGCTTCTGCAACAACAGAAGTTGAAAAAGATGAAGCTGTAAAAGCCGATGATGAAGCTGTTAAAGAAGATACTGATGCAGTTAAAGAAGATGAAAAGTCTGAAGAGGTAGATTCGGATTCAGCTGTGAAAACAGAAGAAAAAGAAGATGCTGATGAGGATCAAGATTCAGATTCTAAGCAAACTGTTATTAAAACGGATGCTGTAGTCAAAACAAAAGATGAAGACGAAGCAGAAGCGGTAATTGAGGAAGATGATGAGAAAGAAGC
>NZ_JBITPF010000042.1:0-29139 GCF_050468025.1 Neobacillus sp. NRS-1170
GGGCGTGCCGGTGAGCCTCCTCGGCGCTTAAGCGCCTGTGGGGTCTCACCTGCCCCGTACTCCCGCAGGATTCGAGCGCCTTCCGCTCCAATCAACAGAGTATAAAAAACAACAATATCGTTTAACAGAGCCAATATAAAAAGCCGAGAGTAATCTCGGCTTTTTATTATTTCAAGATATCAAAGCGCTTTCATATGATTATTGCTTCAAGATAAATTTATAGCTGTCCCCTAATATATACTGTTTTCCTCTATGAACAGGCTGGCCGCTCTCATCTGTGACCGTTGTATCCATGAAAAAGAGAGGTTCGCCGCTTGAGATATTGAGCAGCCCCATTTCTTCATCGCCTGCCCTGACAATCTCCAAGGAAAGTTCGCTTGAACCGGCTGGTTTTACGCCAAGTTTTTCTTCCAATATCTTATAAATGGAGCCATCTAAATTTTCATTTAATAAAGAGTGATATTCTTTATAGGAAAAATAGTTGTTTTCAATCATGATTGGCGAATCGCCGGCATATCGTACTCTCTGAATAAATAACAGCGCATCTCCATCCTCAAGCTGGAGCATTGTTTGATCCTTTGAGGTTGGCTGGATAATTTCTTTTTTAATGACTTTGCTGCTCGCTGTCAGGCCGTTCGCTTTACAAGCATCACTAAAGCTTAAAAAATGGACAATCTTTCTTTCTATTTTCCTTTTGTTTACGAATGTCCCTTTACCCTGCCTTTTTACAAGGTAGCCCTCTTCTACCAATTCGACAATGGCTTTTCTAACCGTAATCCTGCTAATTTTATATTCTTCGCTCAACTCTAATTCAGTTGGAATTTTATCACCAAACTTTAAATCTCCATTTACGATTGAGCTGCGGATAGACTCCTTTAATTGGATATACAATGGAATTTGATCATCCTGTTTTAACATCTGTTTCACCTGCCCCCTATGAACAATGCCTAAATTTAAATTTAGGCGTTTCCCCCCAAAATCCCGTTATATTTTTAATTATCGTCACTAATAAGTATATATAATTTCACTTAAGCTATCAATTTTGTTTTTTCATCCCGTGAGCTGGTCCTGGTGCTCTTTACCACGCTTCTTACCCTCCCCTTTTTTTAAAAATATTCAAAATAAATATAACATTATATTATGTTATAAGTCAATTTAATATAAATTTTCATCATAACAATAAATTAAATGTTCAAAAAAGATTGACAATTATTTTATGGGTGGTTAATATAATGTTATATAATGTATTATTATATTTCAAACCAAAGGTTCTAAGGAGGAAAAATGAATGGTTAATTCACAAGTAGTTGTAGATCCACAGGTTCAAACAGTATTAGATGCTTTGAAAGGACGTACGATTGACCACGTAATTTTTGTAGCATGCGGCGGCTCTTCTGCCATTATGTATCCAAATAAGTACATAATGGACCGTGAAGCCCTTAATGTTTCTTCAGATGTTTACAGTTCAAATGAATTCATTCATCGCAACCCTAGAAAACTTGGTGAAAATTCATTGGTTATCCTATGCTCCATGTCAGGTACAACACCTGAAACAGTTAAAGCGGCGACATTTGCCCGTCAAAAAGGTGCATTAACTGTTGGTTTTACGAACCAGCCAACTTCTCCGCTGGCACAGGAAAGCGAATTCGTTGTTAAATATGAATGGGGCGAAGAATCTATTGCCTTTAATACAAATTTAGGTTTGCTTTATCAATTAACTTTAGGTGCCTTAAACGTACTAGAAGGAAACGATAAGTTTGATAAATTGATCAACAGCTTACACAATCTCCAGGCTGTTTTTGAAAAATCAAACAAGCAATATGAAAGCAAGGCACAACAATTTGGTCAGGATTACAAAGATGAAAAAGTCATTTATACAATGGCGAGCGGAGCTAACTATGGAATTGCTTACTCCTATGCGATTTGTATCCTGATGGAAATGCAATGGATCCATTCCAATGCCGTTCACTCCGGCGAATATTTCCACGGTCCATTCGAGATTATCGATAAGGATGTACCATTTATTATTCTGCTTGGCTTGGATGAAACCCGTCCTCTTGATGAGAGAGCATTGGATTTCTCGAAAAAATACGGTGAAAAATTGGTTGTTTTAGACGCTAAGGATCTTGATCTGACAGGCATAGACGAAGAATTAAAAGGCTATATTGCTCCGCTGGTATTAAATAATGTTCTCCGCAGATATGCGGAACAGCTGGCAGAAGCCCGCAACCATCCGCTGTCAAAAAGACGTTATATGTGGAAGGTTGAATACTAATCTACTGGAAGCTCCTCGAGTATGGCTTGAGGGGCTTTTTCTTTACTGTTGTTTTAGGCCATCACAAGACAATACGTGACCGGTTTATCTTCTTCTGCCCTTTTTCGGGCACGTAGAGTCTTTCTACGTGACCATTTCCTCTGCTCCTGCCCTTTTTCGGGCACGTAGTGCCTTTCTACGTGACCATTTCCTCTGCTCCTGCCCTTTTTCGGGCACATAGAACCCTTCTACGTGACCATTTCCTCGCTCCTCTCCTTTTTCGGGCACGTAGAACCTTTCTACGTGACCATTTCCTCTGCTCCCGGACTTTTTCGTTCACGTAGAGAACCCTGCGGCGAAAAAAAGACCAGCCCCATAGGACCGGCCCCCTTCAAACACATCGGTTACCCAATCGCAATCCTTTTCTCCCGCTTCTTGCCATGGCCGAATGCGCCAAAGCGTCCGCACGTTTCAGCCGCAGCCGCAGCACCCTTTTGCATCGCGGCCTTAGCATCACCATGCTGGACATACTCCTTTAAGAATACAGCCACAAACGTATCGCCGGCTCCTAGTGTATCAACAACATCAGCCTCGGCAATTCCATGTTCATAAACCTGACGGGAATCCGAGAATACCGATCCTTCCGACCCTCTGGTTACGATCACATTTGGTGTTCCTGCCGCATGAACTTTGGCGATCAGCGCTTCACACTCTTGCTTCGTTAAATCGCCTCCGGAGAAGATCGCAAATTTGACATGCGGACAAACCAGCTTCAAATACTCATCTTCGTACCTTGTTGAAAAATCAAAGGAAATATCAATGTATTTTTTTAATAAAGGCAGTTCATTTTCGATATAACTATATACACTTGTGTGCAGCAGTGAAAAGGAACTAATAAACTCCAATTCTGCTTCTATAAAATTCAATTTTACAAGCTTTTGAACTCCGCCTTTATTCGAACCTACAAACTTCCGATCGCCATGCTCATCTAAAGTGACTACAGCCTCACCTGATGGTCCAAACACTTTACGAACCCGGGAAACATCGATATTTTCCTGCTTTAACGAACTGACGATATGATCGCCCTCTTCATCATTCCCAACAATTCCTATATAGGAAACACTCTCGGCGCCATACCGTTTCCAAAATACCGCTACATTGACGGCATTTCCGCCCGGAAACATTTCGCCGCGATCATCATAATAATCTACTACATTATCTCCAACTGCTATTAACTTCATGACCCATTCCTCCTATTCATTGAATAACAGAAAGATACAATGAAAAATTGTATCTTTCCGTAAATTATTAATAAGTCACTGTACGATAATATCTTCTAATCTCTAACGAGTGATTGCGTTTGTCTTCTAAATGCACGCTGAGTCTTTGCAGCTGTGTGGACGTTACAATTGGTGAAAAATATTTTCTAAACTCCTTGCTGATCCCTTCTAACTCGTAATCCTTCGTATCAAGGATAGTTACTTTCTTCGTATACTTTTCTGAAAAGCGCTCCACACGCTCCATCAGCGGGCGCGTTTCATCTTCACCCGTTAAGAGAATCATGCTTGTGTCTTCATCGACTAACTCCAATGTACCATGGAAAAATTCTGCTGCGTGAATCGATTTTGTTTTGATCCACTGCATTTCCTCCAACACACACATTGCATAGGAGTAAGCGCGGCCCCAAGTTGACCCGGAACCCACCACCATATGATACGGCTCCTCTTTATAGGCAACAGCAAACGCTTCTGCCCTAGCTTCGAACTGTTCTTTTACCTCGATTAACTTCTCAGGGAGAGCTTCTAACTGCGCAGCAAATGCCTCATAGTTAGGGAAATCGCCATTTTTATTCATTAGTTTAAAAATCAACAAATAGAGCACTAACTGGTTGGAATCGCTGGCAAAATCATTTTCTGCAAAATTTACTAATGGAAAATCGACCGTATCAGCAAGCGGCTTATTGTACTCGCCTGTCAAGCCAATCGTTGTCGCTCCCCTTTCTTTACAGTATTTTGCTGCAGCGACCGTCTCTTCTGTCGTTCCAGATAGTGACGAAAGAATCACAAGTGAATCTGAAGTAAACTGTTTATGATTCTGCAGCACAAATTCCGCTGCGATTTCCGCATAGGCAGGAATCGTCGATGTCGAGTTAATCATATATTCAAACGGATAAAAGGTTGCTACCGCCCCGCCTGAACCAATTAAGAAAATATTTTTAAACCCTTTTTCAAAAACCTGGTCCGCAACCTTCTCAATTTCCTCTCTAAGGCCCACAGCGCCGCCAGTTACTGTAAGATATTTTTCCCTGTTAAAATTCAACATTGCTTCCACTCCCTTTGATTTATATGTAATACATTATAATACGTTATATATTTACTTGAGAATCAGGGGGATATTCCCCCTTTTATCCCTTGACGCTTCCATCAGCCAGACCGCGGACAAAATATTTCTGCATGAAAATAAAGATGATAATCAGTGGCAGTGCGGATATAACCAACCCAGCCATTAAAACTCCCCAGTTAGTATTAAGCGCATCTTTAAAGACTAATAGACCAGAAGTTATCGGCTTTAATTCTTCTGTTTGAATAAAGATGATCGAAAATAAAAACTCATTCCAAGCATAATAAGCGGTTAAAATGATACCCGTAAACATAATCGGTTTGCTCATTGGCATATAGATTCTTGTGAATACATCCAAGCTTGTAGCCCCATCCAGAAACGCGGATTCCTCCAGCTCTTTCGGAATCGACAAGAAGAAGGACCGGATTAATAGAACCGTTAATGGAATCCGATAAGCCGTAAAGGTTAATATCAGAGCCCAATGTGTATCAAAAATCCCCATTTTTTGAACTAATTCATAAAGAGGGATTAAACTGCTCTGAGGTGAAAACATCAGTCCGGCTGAAACGAAAAGCAGCAGGAATTTGCCGCCTTTAAGTTGATAGCGAGTCAAACCAAAGGCACAGGCTGCACTGATTAAAACCGTCAGAATACACGTGCCTCCCGTGATAATCAAGCTGTTGACGAAGTAGCTGGAAACCCCTTGTTCCCAGGCGGTCGTATAGTTTGAAAAGAGCCATTCTTTCGGAAGTCCCCAACTGTCGTTAAAAATCTCGGCCGTATTTTTAAAAGAATTGACAATCATCCAAAATAAAGGATAGGCAATGGCAATAAAGTATAGAGTAAGGAAAAGAAAGATTAGTCCGACTGTAATTGATATGCCTGGCTTTCTTTTGGAAGCCTTAAAGTTTTTATTCGGAAACTTTAAGACCTTTCCGCCGGGACTAACCATTTGTGAATCTTCATGTGCTTCCATCGGCTTCATCTTTACTCCTCCCCTGTTTTTAAGAACTTATTTTGGATAAAATAGAAAATGAGTGTGATACCCAAAATCACGTTTGCAATCGCTGAAGCAAACCCAGGTTCATTGTCAATAAACGCCTTCTGATATAGATATGTACTAAACACTTGTGATGAGTTGCTTGGACCACCAGCTGTTAATACATACACCTCACTGAACACCAAGAAAGAACCTGTCACCGTATAGATTAATAAAACAAACGTCATTTCTTTTACCTGTGGAACAGTAATGCTGAAAAAAGTCCGGATTTTCCCTGCTCCATCGATGGTAGCAGCTTCATATAATTCTCCAGGGACTTTTTGAACAGCCAGCACATACAACATAACGGTATAACCGATACTTTGCCATTGGGAAACGGCAATGACAGCAAAAATAGATGTTTTTGGATTCCCTAGCCATCCTTCCGTCCATTCACCCAAACCTACCAATCTTAGAAAGCTATTTAGCAAGCCGACATCTGGATTATAGATAAAGCTAAAGAGGATCCCAATAACCGTCATTGAAATGAGAACCGGGATAAAAAAGGTTGTCCGGAAGAAGGTGGAAAATCTCCTGAAAATCTTATCTTCTAATATCGCTGCAATCACTAATCCTAGCCCAACCTGGAGGATAACGGAGATAATGGCGTATAGGAGATTGTTCTTAAGTACCGTGAAGAAGACGGGATCTTTAAACAAGCGTGTATAGTTATCTAGTGAAACAAAGCTTCTATCTAATGTGAATGGGTTCCATTCATAAAAGCCATTAATGATATTTCGAACCAAAGGATAGTATACAAATAGGGCCAGCATCAATAAGGCAGGTGCCATATATATAAGCGGGACTATTCTCGTTCTACGCATCCATACCCCTCCCATCAACATCTATGAAAATGTCGGGTTAATAGGAAGTTAGTTTCCTATTAACCGACACCTTCTAGAATTCATTATTCTTGATTACTTCACTTGCTTCGCTGCATCCTGGACGGCCTTCATGATTTGTTCAGGCTTCATCGTGCCGCCAATCATAGCTTGAACGCCATCACCATAAGGCTTGAAAATTCGAGTATCTAATGCGCTGTCTGTCCAGATCAGCATGTTTGGCTGTTCTTTAATCATATCCATCGCTTTTACATCAGCTTCCGTTGCGGTATTGGCATTAACCGCTCCTTCAACCGTACTTGGCATACCGGTATCCTTAGCTAATTTTTCCCCGTTTGCCTTAGAAGTTAAGAACTCTAAGAACTGGACTGCTTCTTTAGGGTGTTTTGATTTACTGTGAACCATAAATCCTTCTGGAGCTCCGATTAAGCCTCCCTGGTCGCCTTTAGCACCATCGATGGTCGGTACTTTAAAGGAATCCCATTTAAATGCAGCGTTTTTCATATACGTAATTTCCTGTGTTTCTAGGAACATGATGGCAGCTTTGCCGCCAAGGAATAAGTTTCTTGCTTCATCATGTGCAGTCGCATTTGGATTTTCATTAAAGAAAGGTCGTAATTCATCCAGCTTCTTTAATGCCTCAACATAACTAGGATCGGTGAACTCTGCACCCTTAAAGCTTAAATCCTTTGCTAACACGTCCTGCGGTACAATTCTTTGATTCAATGCTGTTACATAGTGAGCAGCTGCCCATGGTGATTTATTTCCTAAGATGATTGGAGTTTGACCGCTCTTTTTAATGGTTTTAAGTACAGTGATAAACTCATCCCATGTAGTAGGTGCTTTCAAACCTAATTTATCAAATAGATCTTTGTTGTAGAAGAATAGTTTACTGTCGGTAAATAGTGGAACACCATAGGTTTTATCATCCTTTTGGAAGAATTTCACCTGTGATGCGATTAAATTGTCTGACCAAGCTTTGTCGTCTTGATAGTATTTTGTAAGATCTAAAGCTACTCCATCACGGATAAACTTCTGACCATATTCTCCGGCCCAAGTGAAGAAAACATCCGGTGGATTCTGGCTTCCAAGAAGGACGTTTGCCTTTTGTTTGTAATCATCGTTTAACGCAGTTACTTGTTCAACATGAACGTCTGGATGCTGCTTTTCAAACTCTTTAATCACACTATTAAAATATGTTTTGTACGGCTCATTTGGCCAGCGGTAGAAAAATGTGATCGTTTTCTTTCCATTTTCCGATTTGGATGAGGTAGAGCTGCTTGACGAACATCCTGCTAGTATTAATGACATTACCATGAATATACCAACTGCTAGAGTAAACCAACGTTTCACATACATACCCCCAATTAATTATTCCTTATACAACTGATCTAAAACGCTTTCATCTTTGAATAGGTTCAGTATTGCAGCTCTTTAGCCTCCCTCTCTATGGAACACGTTATATCTCATGTTCAATTGTATTATAAGATTATATTACATACTATAACGTTTGAAGTCAATATCGAAATAAGGGGAATTTTCAAATTATTTTTTATATAGCTTCCTCTCCAATTACAAAACTAATATAGGTATACTACAATAGTTTATTTATTAGATAAAATACCATAAAATCAATAAATATAATAGTTAAAATATTATTAAAATTTTCTCAACACTATCCCATATAGATGTTTATAAAAGAAAAAAAGCCAGTCAAAGGACTGGCCAAGTTAGTTTTACTATTAATTTGAATTCGCCGACATCCCGCCATCAATCCGATGCTGGCTGCCGCTAATAAAGGAACTATCATCAGAAGCGAGGAATAATACCAGGTTCGCAACATCAATCGGCTCCGCGTAACGACCGAATGGAATCAGCCCAGCAAACATTTCCCTTGCCTTTTCTGATTCACCAGGGTTCATTGCCTCTTCAATTGACCTCATCATTCTTGTATTCACACTTGTCGGATGAACCGAATTGACTCGGACATTGGCATGCGCCGCTTCATTGGCGGCGGTTTTAGTCAACCCCACGACAGCATGCTTGGCCGCTACATACGGCCCTAAGTCGGTATACCCCATCCAGCTGGCATCTGATGCAGTATTAATAATGCTGCCGCTTCGTTGCTCCATCATGATCGGCAATACATGCTTTAAGCCTAAAAACACACCCCGTACATTGACATTCATCACTTTATCAAAATCCTCAACCGATACATCCACTAGCTTACAAATCGGCCCTTCAATACCCGCATTGTTAAAGAAAATATCAATCTTGCCAAAATGGTCCATTGTCGTTCTGACATAATTCACAGTGTCCGCTTCCTCAGAAACATCCGCTTGAACAACCATTACCTCACCAAGGGCATCCAATTCTGCCTTAGCCTTGATCAGTTTTTCTTCGGTTTGACCTACTAAAACGACCTTCGCGCCTTCTCTTAAAAATAACCCGGCCGTTTCAATTCCAATTCCGCCTGCTCCACCTGTAATGATGGCTACCTTTCCATCCAATTTACCCATTATGTATCCCCTCTCTCCTTCAGCCAAAAAGGCAGCAAATTAAGCTGCTGCCTTTTTGAACAATTTTTTGAAGTTAAGTTCATCTGGATTTGCGACAGTAATAATTGAACCTACAATAATCATGACACTACAAAGTAGCAATTTTGCTGTAACCGGACTTCCAAAGAAGATAAACCCGAAGAAAATCGTCCAAGAAACATAGGTGATATTGATGGCCATTGCTCTAGTCGGTCCAATTTCGTTAATCGCTTTGTAATAGCCTAGGTAAGAAACTGCGCCACATAATCCGACTAATGCAATATAGATCATTTCTTTAGACATGATAATGTCCCCGATTACTGAATAGCCGCCAAAGATTGGAATGATGATCAATCCGAATACCAATGCAGAAGTGACTTGTCTAATCTGTAGCGCATGTTCTGGTGTTACTTCCTCATCCTTCATGCCATAGGCGCAGATGACACATTCCATTCCCCAGCCAAAAACTGAACCTAAAGCAAAGATGAACCCTAATGTAGCGTTAGGTCCAAGTCCCCCGCTTGAGTAACCTAAAATAAAGATAAAGAGGATACTTACAAAAAGTCCGATCCAGTTTCTAATTGAAAGTTTATCCTTTAACCATAAGAAGGCAAAGAAGGCGCCCACAGCCGGATAGACGGCTGAAATCGAAGCAGTGTACGAAGCCCCGATATATTTTACAGCTAACACGTAACAGGTCATACCGACCGGACCGCCCATTAATGCTGCCAGCATGACATATCGGCCGCTGCGAGTCTTCATTTTCGCGAACGAGTTCTTTAGTTCCCCTTTAAACGCCATATAAATCATTACCCAGACTGCTGAAAAAGCATCATGGAAATAGGTACTGATTAGCGGTGCTAAAAAGATAATTTGCTCCGTTGACACAAATAAAGTATGAGCTAGAATCACTCCAATAAAAACCGTATCTAGCGCCCAAGTCATTGCAGAAATGACGGCAGCTATAGTTCCTTTAGTTTTTGTATTCAAGCACTTTCCCCTCCCCTAAAACCTTCTTAATATTTTCTATTGCACGATTGAAACGGTGAATTCCGTATGAACCGAAATCATCACCGGCCGCTTCCTTAATGACTGTCCATGTGCTCCATAAGAAATCCTGGAAAATCTTATTCATCAAGATTCTTGTTTTGATTTCTTCTGTAACCTCTTCTCCGTTAAAGTAAATAGATAGGAACAATTCCTCATCTTCAGGAGAGAACACACTTTCCATTGAGTGAGCCGCTATATCCCACATTGGATCGCTTAACCCGCTGTATTCCCAATCAATTAGGTATAGTCTATCGCCGCTTTTCACCATGTTTTCGGCAACAGGGTCAACATGGCAAGGAACAAACTGAATATTCATCGCTTTATAAATCCGCTCGATTTCCCTCACTTGACTGCGTACGTCCTCATAGCCTTCATAAAATTGGCCGTCCGCCTCGACGACTAAGTTTTCATATTTGTCCATTTCCTTAAATACATCCCACGTATTTTCCATAGGGATATTGGACTGATGCAGCGTGCGTAATCGATCCGTTGTCATCGCCATGATGTCTTCCCGCTTGCACATCTTCCCGTTCAACGTTTCGGCATTTGGAATAATCTCAGAGATCTTCACACCAGTCTCGGCATTAAAATAAATTAATGGCGAGTCGATGCCAATTTCACTTACCAAATTAGAATTGATTTTTTCTGCGAATCTATTAATCATCGCTTCGGTACCCACACCAGGAATTCGCAGCACATAGTCCTTTTGATTTGTTAACGTGATTTTGTAGTTTTTATTCGTCATACCGCCAAAAGGTACGATACTCTCAATCTCAGCTTCGGTTACATTTAACGCTTTTGTGACCAGTTCATGAATTTGCTCTTTTTTAAATTGCGCTTCCTTACGCTTCAGTTTTGGAAGCACGACGTTTCTGGCATTCACATAATCCTCATGGGTATCAATATCTGTCCAGATTAATTCATTCATTTTTACAAAGCCGACATTGCACTCTCTCGCGACATCCAACAGTAAGTATTCATAGTTTAAATACGGGTTTTTATTATCTTTATATTCCTCTATCATTTTGGAGAAAACGTCAAAGGAAAGCTTACTAATACCAACCATTTCTCCATCAATTTTGTTAAATTGTGCGATGTCCTTTGAAATTTTATATAAATAGCCGTTCTTTATCTCAACAAAAGCCTCTGCCCCGGACCCTGTTTCATTTGTAAGCAAAATGCAGGACCTTTGGCTGTTTTCTAGTAATTGATCAAAAGTATCTTCTTCCGTGTAGATATCATGCTCAACCAACAGGAAATCGCCTGTTATGTACCCCGCTGCACAGGCAAGTGATGCCATCGAACCCGTCCACTTGTACTTGTCATTTTCCGTTACATATACCCCTTCAACATGCTTCAAGAAATCAAATGCTTCCTTCTTATAGCCTGTCACGATAACGATTTTTTCAATTCCCTTTTGCTTTAATAGATTTAGATTCCTTGTTAACAAATTACTATTATCAAGTTCAAGCAGGCTTACCGGCTCTTCAAAATCCACACTTTTTCCTGCCGCTAAAATAACCGCTTCACGTACTGTATATTGATTCTCCATGTGGCGCCTCCCAAATGTTCATATTATGAATTAATTCAATTTTTGAATCCATTAATATCTTAGCAGTAAACCTGGGCTTTTGTAAATTAAATTTTTTTAATAAATGTCGACATTTGGTGAGGCTTGTCCATAAAAAATTCAATAAACGCAAAAAACCCCTCCAAAAACTGGAGGGGTTCCATTAAAACCAAATTATTTTTTATCCGATACGGCGAGGCGATTGATGGCGCGTTGCAGGGCAAGCTCAGCACGCTTGAAATCGACTTGATCCTTACGCTGATCTTGAAGACGCTGCTCGGCACGTTCCTTCGCTTTCAGAGCACGTGCAACATCAATTTCTGAACCTTTTTCAGCAGATTGGGCTAAGATTGTCACTTGATCAGGACGGACTTCTAAAAATCCACCGCTAACCGCGACCAAATCTTCTTTCCCATCCTTCAACAGGCGAACCGCGCTAATCTCGAGCGGAGCAACCAAAGGAATGTGGTCAGGCAAAATACCTAATTCACCAGCAATACCCTTTGCGATCACCATTTCCACTTCTGAGTCATACACCGGGCCATCGGGAGTAACAACATTGACACGAATTGTCTTCATTTTTTACCCTCCTGCCAGGCTTAGACTTCTACACCCATGCGTTTTGCGGCCTCAACCACTTCTTCAATACGGCCGACTAAGCGGAACGCATCTTCTGGAAGGTGGTCATACTTACCATCAAGGATCTCTTTGAATCCTTTAACAGTTTCCTTAACAGGTACATAAGATCCAGGCTGTCCAGTGAACTGTTCAGCAACGTGGAAGTTTTGTGATAAGAAGAACTGCAGGCGGCGCGCACGAAGTACGACTAACTTATCATCATCAGAAAGTTCGTCCATACCAAGGATCGCGATGATATCCTGTAATTCACGGTAACGCTGTAATGTTTGCTGCAATTTACGAGCTACAGAGTAGTGCTCTTCGCCAACGATTTCAGGTGACAATGCACGAGAAGTCGATGCAAGAGGATCCACCGCAGGGTAAATACCCATCTCAGAAAGCTTACGCTCAAGGTTAGTAGTTGCATCTAAGTGAGCGAAAGTAGTAGCCGGAGCCGGGTCAGTATAGTCATCGGCTGGTACGTAGATCGCTTGGATCGATGTAACAGAACCTACGTTAGTAGATGTGATACGCTCTTGTAATTTACCCATTTCAGTAGCAAGAGTCGGCTGGTAACCTACCGCAGATGGCATACGGCCAAGTAGCGCGGATACCTCAGAACCTGCTTGCGTGAAACGGAAGATGTTATCCATGAAGAAAAGAACGTCCTGTCCTTGCTCATCACGGAAATATTCAGCCATTGTCAAACCAGTCAAGGCAACACGCATACGTGCTCCTGGCGGCTCGTTCATTTGTCCGAATACCATCGCAGTTTTCTTGATAACGCCTGAATCCGTCATTTCGTGGTAAAGGTCATTACCTTCACGTGTACGCTCACCAACTCCGGCGAATACAGAAATACCACCGTGCTCTTGAGCGATGTTGTTGATTAATTCCTGGATTAATACGGTTTTACCTACACCGGCACCACCGAATAGACCGATCTTACCACCCTTAATATATGGTGCAAGCAAGTCTACTACCTTAATACCAGTTTCAAGGATTTCTACTTCAGTAGAAAGATTTTCGAAAGTTGGCGCTTCGCGGTGAATCGAATCACGGCGCTCACTTGCAGGAATCTCTTCCTTCAAGTCAATAACATCACCTAATACGTTAAATACACGGCCAAGAGTTGGATCCCCAACCGGTACAGAAATCGGTGCACCACTATCCTGTACTTCCAAACCGCGAGTTAAACCGTCAGTAGAAGCCATCGCAATTGTACGAACTGTATCATCACCTAAATGAAGGGCTACTTCAAGGGTTAAGTTGATATCAACTTCTGATTCATTACGCGCTTTGGAATTAATTCTTAAAGCGTTATAGATCTCAGGTAGTTTGCCGTTTTCAAATTTAACGTCAACAACCGGACCCATAATCTGAACAACGCGTCCAATGTTCATCGTTTTCCCTCCTATCTTACTCTTTGAACAAATCCGTGAGGGATTGATTGTTGAATCCCTCACGAAAAATTTATTTATACTGCAAGGTTGGCCTCACGCCAACCCACTAATATGACTTTGATTACTGTCCAGCTGCAGCGCCAAGGCGCTTCCGCATTTCTATTCTAATGCCGCCGCACCGCCAACGATTTCGGCAATTTCCTGCGTGATCGCTGCCTGACGGGCACGGTTGTAAATAAGTGAGTAGTTCTTGATCATTTCTTTCGCATTATCAGTTGCGTTCTTCATCGCTGTCATCCGGGCAGCATGCTCACTTGCTTTACTGTCTAAAAGAGCACCGTAAATTAAGCTTTCTGCATATTGCGGCAGGAGAACTTCGAGAATTTCTTCTGGAGACGGTTCAAATTCATAAGAAGCAAGCTCTTTTGAAGAAGTGATATCCGAAAGCGGAAGAAGCTTCTTCTCTGTTACTTCTTGAGATATCGCACTGATATAATGGCTGTAGTACATATATAGTTCATCAAACGTGCCGTCTGCGAACATGCCAACCGTACTGGAAGCAATTTCTTTTATGTCGTTGAAGCTCGGCTGATCGGAAACCCCGGTAATCTCGAGAGCCACATTAATACCGCGCTTCAAGAAAAAGTCACGTGCCACACGTCCGACTGCAATAATCGCAAACTCATCATTCGATTTATGACGTTCTTGAATGGTTTGAAAGACACGACGGATGACGTTGCTGTTAAACGCACCAGCAAGACCACGGTCGGATGTCATAACAATATAACCCGTTTTCTTTACTTCACGGGTTTCAAGCATTGGGTGAGCCACACCTTGTGCACCCGAAGCGATTGCCGCCGTTACTTCTTGGATTTTTTCCATGTACGGTACGAATGACTTTGCATTCATAACGCCGCGGTTCCATTTCGCAGCTGACGTCATCTCCATCGCTTTGGTGATCTGACTCATCTTTTTCGTAGAATTAATACTATTTTTTATATCGCGTAATGATGCCATAGGTTCTCACCACCCTCATTCAAAGAATGTTTAGCATCAGCACCTAATAAATAAGGTGCTGGTGCCGAAACTTATGTCAGACCCTATACTTATTCGGAAACTGCAAACGTCTTTTTGTAGTCGTTGATTGCAGAAGCCATATCGTCATCAGAAGGAAGATCCTTCGTCTTCGTAATATGGTCTAACACCTCTTTGCGGTTGTGGTCTAACCAGTTTAAGAATTCAGATTCAAAGCGACGAATATCTACTAAAGGAATATCATCTAAGAATCCGCGTGTTAATGCATATAGAATCGCTACTTGCTTTTCAACAGAAAGCGGCTTGTTAAGGTCTTGTTTCAATACTTCAACCGTACGGGCACCACGAGCAAGCTTTGCTTGTGTTGCTTTATCAAGGTCAGAACCGAACTGAGCGAACGCTTCAAGCTCACGGTATGATGCAAGGTCAAGACGCAGTGTACCTGCAACCTTTTTCATTGCCTTGATTTGTGCGGATCCACCTACACGGGATACAGAAAGACCGGCATTGATCGCTGGACGTACGCCAGAGAAGAATAAGTCAGACTGCAAGAAGATTTGTCCATCTGTGATGGAGATAACGTTTGTTGGAATATAAGCAGAAACGTCACCTGCTTGTGTTTCAATGAACGGTAATGCTGTGATTGAACCGGCACCTAGTGTGTCGTTCAATTTCGCAGCACGCTCTAGTAAGCGGGAGTGCAAGTAGAAAACATCCCCTGGATATGCTTCACGACCTGGAGGACGGCGAAGTAATAGGGAAAGCTCACGGTATGCAGCCGCTTGCTTAGATAAATCATCATATACGATTAACACGTGCTTGCCGTTGTACATGAACTCTTCTGCCATTGATACACCCGTATATGGAGCTAAGAATAGCATTGGAGCTGGTTGTGATGCAGAAGCTGAAACAACGATTGTGTAATCTAATGCGCCATTCTTACGAAGAGTTTCAACTGCGTTACGTACAGTTGATTCTTTTTGACCGATTGCAACATAGATACAAATCATGTTTTCGCTTTTTTGGTTCAAGATTGTATCGATCGCAACAGATGTTTTACCTGTTTGACGGTCTCCGATAATTAACTCACGCTGACCGCGGCCGATAGGTACAAGCGCGTCAATCGCTTTAATACCAGTTTGCAGCGGCTCATGAACGGATTTACGAGCCATTACGCCTGAAGCAACTTGCTCAATTGGGCGTGTTTTTGTTGTATTGATTGGACCCATCCCATCGATTGGTTGTCCAAGAGAGTTTACCACGCGTCCGATTAGTTCCTCACCAACTGGAACCTCCATGATGCGTCCTGTACGGCGAACCTCGTCACCCTCACGGATTTCAGTGAAAGGTCCAAGGATAATGATAC
Organism: Neobacillus sp. NRS-1170; assembly: GCF_050468025.1. NCBI lineage: Bacteria > Bacillati > Bacillota > Bacilli > Caryophanales > Bacillaceae > Neobacillus > Neobacillus sp. NRS-1170. Next base: position 16,055 of record NZ_JBITPF010000042.1, read on the forward strand.
CGACGTTATTTTCTTCAAGGTTTTGTGCCATACCCATAACGCCATTTGCAAATTCAACAAGTTCTCCAGCCATGACATTGTCGAGGCCATGAACACGAGCGATACCGTCACCTACGGAGATAACTGTACCGACATCAGTAACTTGAATTTCTGCCTGATAGTTTTCAATCTGCTTCTTTATCAGGGCACTGATTTCTTCAGCTTTGATGCTCATGAGTTTCACCCCTATCTAAATCTTTGCTTATTCTATTTGCTATGTTCGACTTTGAGTGATGTCCAGCTCCCAGCGACTAGTGTACTTCGCTCTTCGTGTTTCCTTTATCTCAGTCGAAGCGCTCCAGTCCATACGTCGCTAAACGGTCGCTTCCGCTTTTCGTCTTAGCTTAACAATTTACGTTCTAAACGGTTCAACTTGCCGCGCAAGCTGCCGTCATATATACGATTTCCGATGCGGAGCTTGATGCCGCCGAGCAAATCGGAATCCACGATATTTTCAATTCTTAATGACTTCTTGCCAATTTTAGCAGCAAAGGTTGTGGAAACAGCTTCTCTTTCAACATCTGTCAGCGGACGAATGCTGTAGACTTTTGCTTCTGCAATGCCCATTTCCTCATTTGCAAGCTCGATAAATTGGTTTACTACTTCAACGATTTCATCTTCGCGGTGGCGGTCGATTAAAATCATTAACGTATTTAAAACATAAGCATTTACAGTTGAAAACGCATTGCGGATGATTTCCTTTTTGTTTTCATTTGTAAGCTTTGAAGATTTTAGAACAGCCTTTAAATCAGCATTGTAATCCAAGACTTCCCGTACTACGCGAAGTTCTTCTTCTACGTTACTTAGAATCTGCTGTTCTTTTGCAATTTGAAAAAGAGCTGACGCGTAGCGTTTTGCTACCATAGAGTTGCTCATCGCCCTTCTCCTGCCTCTTTAAGATATTCGTTAATCAGCTGGTCTTGATCTTGTGCCGTCAATTCTTTTTCAATTACTTTAGAAGCAATTAAAACAGATAGAGAAGCAACCTGCTCGCGGATAGCGGCAACAGCTTTCTCTTTTTGCTGGTCGATTTCAAGCTTGGCAGCTTCTTTAATGCGTTCTGCTTCAGAGCGGGCCGCAACAACGATTTCTTCACGTTGAAGGTCGCCTTGCTTGCGCGCATTTTCCATTAAGGTTTGTGCTTCTGCACGCGCTTCTTTTAAAAGACTTCTTTGCTCTTCTAAAAGCTTCTTCGCTTCCGCACGGCTTGATTCAGCCGCAGAGATTTCGCTAACAACATGCTCTTCACGCTGCTTCATAATGCCCATTAAAGGACCCCAAGCAAACTTTTTAAGCAATGCTAACAAAACGATAAACATAATAAGCTGGAAAATAATATCTCCGTAATTTACATGGTGGCCAGCTTCCGCTGCAGCCCCCAATACTAGACTGTTCGTTAACACCCCGGGTTCACTCCTTTCAAGAGTCGCTAAAGCGATAGTAAAACAACCATTTTAAAATAACAGACATAAATGAATGGCGAAGTTTTTACGCGCTTCGCCATCTGGAGTTTTTGTCATTTTATCGGTTCAATACCATGAACGCAATTACAACACCGATGATCGGAAGGGCTTCAACTAATGCTACCCCGATGAACATAGTTGTTTGTAATAGACCACGAGCGTGTGGCTGACGAGCGATACCTTCTACTGTACGTCCTACGATTAGACCGTTACCGATACCTGCACCTACTGCTGCTAAACCGATTGCGATTGCTGCTGCTATAAGATTCATTATTTTGTTCCTCCTTAAAATTGTATGAATAAGTTTTTTTATTTAATATATTAATGGTCATGGCTGACTTTATGGGACAGATAAACCATTGTTAACATAGTGAAGATGTAAGCTTGGATACTGCCGACGAATACAGAGAAACCTTGCCATACAAGTGTCAGCGGCACTGCTGCTATCATACCGGCGATACCTTGATGGGCTAATCCTGCTGCCAAAAGTGAAAGTAGTAATTCACCGGCGTAAATGTTCCCGTAAAGACGCAGACCAAGTGTTAAGGTATTCGCAAATTCCTCAATGATTTTCAACGGAAATAAGAATTTCATCGGCTGGAAGAAGCCTTCTCCATATCCCTTTGCGCCTTTTAGCTTGACGCCGTAGAAATGGGATAACCCCACCACCAAACAGGCTAAAGTCAAGGTTATGACTGGATCTGCAGTTGGTGATTTCCACCATAATTTCTCGTCAATGACGATTGAAAATGGCAAACCCAACATATTGGAAACAAAAATATACATGATAAGTGTCAGCCCTAGGACGTGGAATCTGCCGCCTTCCTTCCAATCCATTGTGCTGTTGATGATGCCCTTGACAAAGTCAAGCACCCATTCTAAAAAGTTCTGCATTCCTGTTGGTTTCATTGCAAGCCTGCGGGTAGAAAGCACGGCAATTAGAAAAACAACCAAACTTGCAATCGTAATCATCAGGATATTGGCACCATTAAACCAAAGACCCATAAATTCAAACTCAGGAGCTCCATGATGCATGTAAACTCACCTCGCTTCCCATTATTTATGTACATGCAACGCATGGTAAAAATAATCTATCATAATGACAATATAGGATGTCATTAGTCCTACCACTACAAAAGCGATGTGGAAATACTCAGGGTATCGAAGAGCAATTACGCCCGCGATTCCGGCTGTCGCCATCCTTTGCAGCGACCCCAGGGAGCGTACCTTCTTCCCTTCTGAAACAGCTTTATCAAACTTTTCAGTTTTCCGCACCAATAACCAAAGATTCAGGAAACTGAACACAGTCCCTAGAATCAGTCCAAGAAACACTGTTTTGTATTCGGTGAAACCCCAGCCAAGAACATAAATGGACAACAAGTAGAAAATCCATTTCTTTTGCCTGTTGTACATCTTTCGAAAATCTGGCATCGTTATTTTTCTCCTGAATAAAAATGGCGGATTGAAATCAGCATGGAATACGTTCCTGCTGCAAGTCCTAAAAGCAAACCGACTATTAAGAAAATGGGCTCGGTACCCCAATGTCTATCCAGCCATCTTCCTGCAAATATACCTATGAGAATGGAACCAACTAACTGGGAGACAATTGCGGACATTAAAGCCATAGCTTGAAATGGGTTGCGGTTATTTTGACGCATACTATCGATCCTCTCTCCAAGAGAATGTCAAGCGGGTAAGAGGTAAATTAATACGTCTAAAATGTATCAATTATGTGAAAACCCTATCATTTTACACCCTTTGTTAGCATACAATAGCGACTTGTCAAAGTCAATGACTTTACGTGAAATATACCACAAACAATTTCCCATGATTTTTGGCAATTTGATGATTAAGTTTCCACTATCATTGTATTGTAAATATTGAAGAATTTTTGACCTTTTTGTGTCTATTTTGTGAACAATGTTTTCAGAAATTTCGGGAAATAATTCTAGTTCGGGATGGTAATCATCGCCTCCATAAAATCCTCTTTGCCGGACTTTTTGGCAAAGATTTTGGCCAAGTATGTTCCCTTTGGCGGCAGCTGCTCTTCCGTGAGCTCTTTTTGAAGCTGCCCTTTTTTTAGATTGGTACCGGTGTCGAGGAAGCCAATGAACCGGTAATCCTCCGGGTTAAATAGCGCAATCCCGAATTCCTCCGCGCCGCCCGGCAAATATACCTCATATTTATACTGCCCCGGCTGATCTCCCTCACCAAATTCAAAGCCCATCACCCGCGGGTAATTGGGTTCTTCGAGTACATAGAGGTAGGGAATCCGAACCTTGGCTGCCCCCGCCTGAAGACTCAAATATCCATCCTGAACCTTTCCTTTGAAGAGAGCCGGGTCCACCGTTAACTCCACCGTGACATCCTTGGTTTGCTTCGGCTCTAAGGTAAACGCCAGCGGCAGCCGCCATTCGAGCCCGTCGACATAGTGCGGGATGTCAAACGTGTATCGGATGGTGCGTCTGCTTGTGTTCTCTATTCTAAGGATGGACTTATGAACATCCTCAGCATTGAACTTGCCAAAATGAAGCGAGCTTGGCGTGACGAGCGATTCCGTCTTAACCGCCTCATCCACCTGAATCCGTCCAGCCCCTTGTTCGTAGGTGCGATAAAAGGCGGCCGCTTTCGTTAATGGCTTAGCCGTATTCATCAAAGCCGACTTAATTTGCTCCGGCGTCCAGTCCGGATGTGCCTGCTTAATCAGCGCACACGCCCCGGCCACATGCGGCGCCGCCATACTTGTCCCCTGCAGGCTCAAGTATCCGCCCGGAACCGTCGAATTAATCGCCACTCCCGGCGCAAGCAGGTCCGGCTTAATCTCCCACGTCCCCGTCACCGGCCCCCGCGAGCTGAAGTCCGCCAGCCGGTCCACTTCCTCCGTGACCACAAGCCTTGCTTGGATCCTTCGTTTACTTAATTCTTTTTTAAAAAAGACTCCGTCACCCTTCGCGAGTGCTCCGACCGGGATGGTCATCGAAGTTTCCAAGTTCCCCATGAAGCTGCCATTCATATTATTGTAGATTAACACTGCCCTCGCCCCGGCTTTACGGGCATTTTCCGCCTTTTCGCTAAACGTTATTGTGCCTCTTTTGATCAGCGCAATTTTGCCTTGGACGTTTTGAAGGTCCTGCGGCCGGCCGATGCCGCCATCGACTAATTCTGCGGAACGGTCCAGATTCCATTCAGCCGAGCCCTCGAGCGGCTGAATCCGGAATTTATCCCGGTTTCCTTCTATTAATAATTTCGGGATTTTCATCGTCGGTGTCGAGGCGCCGACGGAAATGGCTTTCGAGGCGGTACCAGGTGAACCGACAGTCCACACATTCGGCCCGGAATTGCCGGAAGCCGCCACGGCAACGATTCCTTTTTCAACGGCTCGGTTAAGTGCTAGACTTATCGGTAGGTCGGGGCCGTTGATATCGTTCCCGAGTGAAAGGTTCACAATATCGACTTTGTCTTTGATTGCCTGTTCGATGGCCGAGAGTACCTGCTCCGTTGTACCGCCTCCGCCCGGGCCGAGCGCGCGGTAAGCGACGATCTTCGCCTCGGGGGCTACACCTTTAATTTTTCCATTAGCAGCAATGATTCCGGCAACATGGGTACCATGGATGGTCGCTCTGCCAATGGCCTTCGTTTCCATTGGGTCGCGGTCATTGTCGACGAGGTCGTGACCGCCGGCATAATTTCGCTGCAGGTCGGGGTGCGTATAATCAACGCCGGTATCGATGACGCCAACCTTAATTCCCTTTCCCGTTAATCGTTCATTTTGTTGATCAAAATACTTTCGCACTTCTTGGCCGCCGATGATTTTGACACTTTCCTCGGTTTCGGCCTGGTATTGGACGACTGGCGAGACGTTTAGGATAGGTTTTTGTGTGGCAAGCTGTTCTATGCTCTCTGGGCTGCCTTCGATGGAAAAACCGTTAAGGGCCTCACGAAAAATGCGGCGCAGCTTTACATTTTTGTAAGGGCGGATGAGCTCTCCGATTTCCTGTTCGGATTGCGGCTTATCCAGAACCACTATGGCAATTGATGTTGTTTTTGGAATCGGTGGATGAATTAGGATTTTTGAAGGTTGAAAGGCCAGAAGCAAGGCAAGCAGAAGTTTCATGTGAAAAATTCCCCTTTTTTCATATCGTTTTCCTTGGGCGGGGAAAGTATGCAGCCTGGCGGGAGATAATATTGAGTTGTTCGTTTGCTGCCGGTGGATGGGAGGTTAAGGGATCGCAACAAGTTTCCCGCTATTCTACTTGAGGGTATATGAAGAAACTCTCCAAATTGTTTACGCGTAATCGTTCGATGGATTAGCTGGAAGTCGTCAACAGCTGGAAGATGAGCATTTTTAGCAGTGTGGTTGCAATTAGAGCAATGCCAATTTCCAGAATAATAATCCATATGGAAATTTTTACACTTGGGGCATTGAGCTCCCGGATATAATTCTGTAAAGGAAAGATTGTAAGTTTGGAGAATATCCAGCATGAGGGGCTGATGGGCTTGTAAGAGGCAATCGGTAAGTTGAATTAGCTTCTTTTTGCATAATACTGGGTTTGGATACTTCATTTCTAATTCCTTAATTTTATTAATAAGCGACTCTGCATAAATCACATATTTAAAAATTTGTGTGTTATCAGGGGTCGTCTCTATTAGGTGGACGTTTTGCGGAACGTTACCAGATGCTCGATGGGATAACCTTTTATTTGATTCTTGCTTAACCAATTAAAAAATTGCATTTTATGCCTCTTCACCTGTTCGATGGGATTTGATATGCCTTCCTCCATATTTTCATATACTCTCGTTACCGAATTTGAGCCTTTTTTAAAGAAAATTCTTCCTGAGATATTTTTGATTTCAACGATCAATCCAAAGTTCTGGGTAAGGATGAGTAAATCCATTTGAAAATACTTTTTATCCTTTAATCGTAAGCCATGGAAAATGTAATACGGTTCTTCAGGCAGTAACGACAGATAATACTCCACTTGTTTTTCACCATAATACCCTTTCATCCAGGACCTTAAATCTTTTTCAACAATAGGTCTTACTGGATGATTCTTTGGCACCCTTCGTAATAGCGCCATACATTGTAAAGCTTGATTGGGTATCCTTAATTCCATGCAATTCATTCACATTTCACCTCATTAATAGAATTTAGTGGTAAATTCTCGTAAAAAGGTCGATTTCCTGCCTAAATTTTAAGGACAAATTGTGAATTATGCGATGGTCTGGGGCTCTATTTTTAAGTTTGTCTATTTTTCGGGGTGGTTTGTCTATTTTTTTAGGGGTTTTGTCTATTTATTGGGGTGCTTTGTCCATTTTTCAAAGGGTTTTGTCTATTTTTTAAGCCACTTTGTCCATTTAGCCAATTTTTGTAAAAAACAAACACCAAAAAGCGCTCGAGCCCCATCCTTACCATACTTTCCGCTAAACAAAAAAGCCGAGGGATCTCGACTTTTCCAAAAAACTTATTTTGTTCCAAACAAGCGGTCGCCGGCATCGCCTAGACCTGGTACGATGTAGCCGTGGTCGTTCAATTTCTCGTCCAAAGCGGCGATGTAAATATCTACGTCCGGATGCTCAGTTTTTACTGCCTCGACGCCTTCAGGTGCGGCAATTAAACACATAAATTTGATGTTTTTGGCGCCGCGCTTTTTCAAGGCATGGATGGCATCAATCGCTGAACCGCCGGTAGCCAGCATTGGGTCAACGACGATGAAATCGCGCTCTTCTACATCACTTGGAAGCTTTACATAGTATTCAACAGGCTTTAAGGTTTCCGGATCGCGGTATAAGCCGACATGGCCCACCTTTGCTGCCGGAATACATTTTAACATCCCATCTACCATGCCGATTCCTGCGCGCAAAATCGGAACAAGGCCTAATTTTTTCCCGGAAAGGACCTTTGAATTTGTCTTGCAAACCGGTGTTTCAATCTCAATATCTTCAAGCGGCATATCCCTTGTGATTTCAAACGCCATCAATGTTGCCACTTCATCAACGAGCTCGCGGAACTCCTTTGTTCCTGTATTTATGTCGCGTATGTACGTAAGTTTATGCTGGATAAGCGGATGGTCGAAGACGTATACCTTTGCCACAATAATCGCCCCTTTTAGTAAAATAATAATTAACTTCGTCTCATTTTACAGAAAAATAATACAATGAGCAACTCGGATACAGGGTCCGGAAACAAGTTAGATTTTTCAAAAAAAAACCGGCCTAATTATCAAATGTAATTAGGCCGATTCTCTGCTGCTTAATATTCTGGGTATAAAGTAAATTTACTTGTTAAAGCTTCAACGCGTCCGCGTGCTTCCTCAAGCTTCGCTTCGTCTTCGTGATTTTTCAAAGTGAAAGCAATGATCGAAGCAATTTCGTCCATTTCGTCTAAACCGAAGCCGCGTGATGTAACCGCTGCTGTACCGATGCGGACACCGCTTGTTACAAACGGGCTGTTTTGATCGAATGGAATCGTGTTTTTATTAACGGTGATGCCGATTTCGTCGAGTACCTTTTCAGCAACTTTTCCAGTTAAGCCGAGGCTTGTTACATCTACTAATAATAAGTGGTTGTCCGTACCGCCGGAAACTAATGTTAAGCCTTCTCTTACCAGGCTTTCAGCTAAACGCTGGGCATTGGCGATGATATTGCCGGCATATTCTTTAAAGCTGTCCTGCAGTGCTTCGCCAAAGGCAACCGCTTTTGCTGCGATCACGTGCATCAATGGACCGCCCTGGATGCCTGGGAAGATGGATTTATCAATCTTCTTGCCGAATTCCTCTTTGCAAAGGATCATCCCGCCGCGAGGACCGCGTAAGGTTTTATGTGTAGTTGTCGTTACGAAATCTGCGTATGGCACTGGATTTTGGTGCAGGCCTGCTGCCACAAGACCGGCAATGTGCGCCATATCCACCATAAGGTAAGCGCCGACTTCATCAGCGATTTCACGGAACTTAGCAAAATCGATTGCGCGCGGATAAGCACTCGCACCGGCAACGATTAGCTTAGGCTTGTGCTCAAGAGCTTTCGCACGAACATCATCGTAGTTGATGCGGTGAGTGGTTTCATCCACACCGTATTCAACGAAATTATATTGGATACCACTGAAGTTGACCGGGCTGCCGTGTGTTAAGTGGCCGCCGTGGGATAAATTCATGCCAAGCACTGTGTCGCCTTGCTCTAAGATCGTGAAGTAAACGGCCATATTGGCTTGTGCACCGGAATGCGGCTGAACGTTGACATATTCCGCTCCAAAAATCTGCTTCGCACGGTCGCGGGCAAGATCTTCAACGATATCAACATATTCACAACCGCCATAATAACGGCGTCCTGGATATCCCTCTGCGTATTTGTTCGTTAAAACTGACCCCTGTGCCTCCATTACAGCTTCACTGACAAAGTTTTCTGAGGCAATTAATTCGATTTTAGTACGCTGACGGCCAAGTTCTTTTTGAATCGCTTGAAAGACCTGCTCGTCCTGTTGAGACAAATGCTTCATGATTATCCCCCTTATATGTAAAAGACTGTGGACTATTTCGAAAATTCCTTTTTTATTTTAACACGAACTATAATGAAATAAAAGAGAAACATTTTTCGTTTTTTTAACAAATTCACGATTAATTACATGAATTAGCCATTTAATTAACAGTAAAACACGAACATTAGGATTAAGAACAGCTTGAATTTTCGTCTTTTCGTTCATACACCGCTCTGGCGCCGCCGATCAGCTTCGGCCGCGTTTTGGCAAGTGTCACATGGGCATGGCCGACATTTTTCTGACTCACACGCAACGGCACGGCAACATGCTTCAAGTGCATGCCAATGAACGTATGGCCGATATCAATTCCCGCCTCTGCCTTCACGAATTCCACGACAACGGCATCGTCCATATTTTCAAACGCATACGTCGCCATCGCCCCGCCAGCGGTTCGGGCTGGGACAACTGAAACCTCATCCAAGTGCCGCTCAATGGCTGTTGGCCGCTCGACAACCAGCGCCCGGTTTAAATGCTCGCAGCATTGGAACGCCAGCTGGATACCAGTGTCTGCCTGCAATTTTTTTAAGCTGCGAAAAATCATTTCGGCCACGTCAAAGGTGCCGGCGGTCCCGATTCGTTCGCCAATCACTTCACTGGTGCTGCAGCCGACCACCAACAGCTGCCCCGGTTTAAACCCGGCCTGCTCTTTGAATTCTAATAGAATCGCTTCAAGTTCATTTTCCCACTCTTGGATCATCGTGAACCTCGACCTTTCTGAAAAGAAAGTTATAAATGCTTTTTCTCGTATTCCGTGATTTTGCCGACACGTCCTGCATGGCGGCCGCCTTCAAATCCCTCTGTCAGCCAGATTTCCACAATATCGCGGGCAAGCCCTGGGCCAATGACGCGTTCGCCCATAGCGAGCATATTGGTATCATTATGAGCGCGTGTTGCTTTCGCACTGAAGGTATCGTGCACAAGTGCGCAGCGGACTCCCTTCACTTTGTTCGCAGCAATGCTCATGCCAATACCTGTTCCACAAATCAGGATTCCCCTGTCAAACTCACCGCTCGCTACCTTTTCCGCCACCGGCAGCGCATAGTCCGGATAATCGACGGATGTTTCACAATCGCAGCCAAAATCCACATATTCTATCTTCAATTCTTCCAGCAGATGGGCGATTTCTTTGCGAATATTCACCCCGCCATGATCAGATGCTAATGCTACTTTCACGTTAAAACCCCCTGTAATTTAACTCAATCTTTTTTAATTTTGACATACCGCCTGAAAAATATAAAGAAAAAAAGCCCTCATCGAAGAGAGCTTATTTACGAGTTTATTTTTCCAATCGCTTTTTCAATTAATTTGTCCAGTTGATTAAAGGTTTCTTTATATTGCGCTAAATTGCCGCCGTAGGGATCGATGACATCATGGTCAAACGGTTCCCCCGTATATTCCTTCAGCGTAAATACCTTCGTGGTTGAATGAGGGTATTGCTGTTGGATGGAAAATTTATGGGAGGAGGTCATCGTTAAAATCAAATCCGCCCAGTCCACCCCTTGATTCGTTAACAGCGTGGAACGGTGGTTATGGGCTACTTTGTTGTCATCGAGCACCTGTTTTGCATGGGCCGATGCCTCGCTGCCATGTGCGGCATAAATTCCCGCGGACCTGACTTCCATCCCATCGATTTTCTTATGTCTTAAAATCGCCTCAGCCATTGGACTCCGACACGTATTTCCCGTACAAACAAATAAAATCCGCTGCACTTTAAATGCCCCCTTTCCCCCTATTATAAATCAAAATTTCCGCTATTCCAAAAGGATGAACGGTGCCTATGCAGCTTAGCGATAGGAGATGGCTTGTTTCCCCATTTGCTCCCAGCCGCGTTTGAAGGCACTGATTGTGGCTTTACGATTTTTTGTGACGCTTAGCGGGTCATTGAAATAAATGTATTGGCTGTCATAACCTGTGATGAGGACGCTGTGCTCTTTATAGGTAATGGAAATTTTTCCAGTCGGTGTATTCCAAGTTTGCCAATATTGCGAAGGAACCGTATCGAACAGCACATTGTTGATGACCCATACCGGTTTGCCGCTATTCAGATGCTTATAAATTTCCTCAAAACTGCTGCCGGTGAAATCAATAACCCAGTTTGGCAGATAGCTTTCCGCTAAATCCGCGATTGGCCCGTGGTAAACCCCAAGCCCCGGTTTATTAAACGTATACATATCGCCTACAAAACCCGTATACGGATTTCCGAAGTACACTTGGCCATTCGTTTTCGAATATGGCGTCGGGTCTTTCCGCACCTGGGAAGCAAGCGTCATTTTTGAAACGCTTTTTCCAGCATCTAGGAGCATCATGTCAAGTGACGTCACTTCACAGCCGCGCGGCAGCTCCGGCATTTGCGCCACCAACGGAACATCCAGCAGAACTGATGAAACGGAGCCCTTGCTGCCAAGATAAAAACGGTCCTTCCCGCTTTGGATCCAGCTGCCGGTCCTCATCGAGCCGTCACTATTGAGATAATACCACTTGCCACCATCCAGCAGCCAGCCCGTTTTCATTACCCCATTTGATCCAAGATAGTACCATTTACCGCCAGTGAAAACCCAGCCCGTCTGCATCGCACCTTTGCTATTCATATAGTACCAGCGGTCTCCGTCCTTCACCCAGCCGGTTAGCATCTGCCCGGAACCGCTTAGATAATACCATTTGCCGCCATTCATCAGCCAGCCCGTCTGCATGACACCCTTAGCGTCGAGAAAATACCATTTACCGCCTGTTTGAATCCATCCAGTTGCCATGGCGCCGTTATTTTTTAAAAAATACCATTTACCCCCCTCTAATAACCAGCCCGTTTTCATCACACCGGATTGGTCGAGATAATAGGCTTGGCCGTTATCAGTGATCCAGCCCGTTTGCTTTTCTCCATTTGTTCCAAAGTAATACCAAAGGCCGCCTTCTTGAACCCAGCCTGTTGCGGCAACACTAACTGATAATCCATATGTATGACCGGCCCCATCGTCTGCGGAAATCGTCAGCATCGTGCCTGCTCGCTGTTTCGGAGTGGCCACTTCAAATTTTCCTGTTGAATCGGCTGCAGCAGAGCCTAGGATCCCCTTATTGTTTTCCAATGAAACTTTTGCGTTTTCAATCGTTTTCCCTTTAATCGCCGTCGTCTGATCGGTCACTTTTTCGAATAATTGGATTTCTGAGGTTGTTTCCGCTGTTGCCAGTCCTGGAACAAGAGAATAAGAGATTACTATCAGAGCAATACAAAGTTTTCCCCAAATGTTTGGCTGCACACGCTGCCCCTCCCCAATTAATAGAATGATATATTCTACCATTCTATCTTTCAGGAAGAAAATCCTGTTTATTTTTATAAAAATTGCCAAAAGGGTGCCAGCAGTTTTAAGCCAAAGGCCAATAAAATCGCACCGCCGAGTGCCTCGCTATAGTTCCCCATCCAGCCGCTGACCTTTCTGCCGAGCAGTAAACCCGCCCATGTTTGCACGGTGGCCACGATTCCAAAGCATAAAATGACCAAAATCGTTTTGGCACCGTAAATGCCTAAGGAAAGTCCGACGGAAAAGCTGTCGAGGCTGACGCTGAGTGCGAATATGATTAAGCCAATCCCAGCAGGTGTGATAGCTTTTTCCTCCCCTTTTTTAAGGCTTGCCCAAATCATCTGCACCCCTAATATGATTAAAAGTAAGCCGCCGATAAAGGTGGCGAAGGCTCCAAATTTTTCTGATAAAAATTTGCCTGCGACGAGGCCCAAAAGCGGCATCCAAACATGGAATAGTCCAATCGTAATGCCGATTTCCAAGATATTTTTGAGCCGCAGTTTATGCATCCCCATGCCGAGCGCGACCGAAAAGGCATCCATTCCTAGTGCAAATGCCATTAATAGTAGTGTTGCGACTTCTCCAAACATCTCCGACATTCTGTCTTCGCCCCCTTGGACTAACTATTTCAGCATATGCACGTCCAATTTGTTTTAGAAGTCGAGCGGGGAAATGGCTGGGTGGTGCTAACTTCTATTTTAGCGCTTCTGGGAATTGGGGGTTACGTGACCCAAATCGTTCTTGCACTGAGATTTCGGG
>NZ_JBITPF010000043.1:0-5560 GCF_050468025.1 Neobacillus sp. NRS-1170
GCGGGATTTTTTGAAATATGCCCCTCCTCATGTGACCAACGAAATAATGATTTCATAAAACGTATTCGGTGAGCCAAACTAGAAGGTTTTAAGGTTCCTCCTGACTTTGCAAGGTATTCTTTAAGTTGAACTGTGGTTATAGTATTAAGTTTAATATCCTTAAAATATCTAATAAGTAATGTGGCTTGGAGTTTATATGCTTTTAATGTTTGTGGCGAAAATCCTTCAATTCGTTTATCCGATTCATATGTTTCCCATGCCTTTGACAATAACAAAATACATCTCTCCCTAAATTTTCTTTTTTAGAGGAATTATTGACTTGATTCTCGAAATTGAAACGGGAGAGTCTATTCAACTATCGGGGCAGGATAGTTGAAGAAGGATTTATTTTGAAGAGTAAAGAATTATAAATAAATACAACTGAAAAAACTAATATAATGGAGAAAGTAGGAATGTCTAGGGGATACTTAGATGAGGCATATGCATAAAGGAAAACATCAAGATTTAACGATGGATTCTATTTTAAAACAAGAGATTTAATATCTGTTTAAAGGACGGTTGCAATGAACAAAGTATTGAATTTGTTTTTTGAAAAAAGTGAAAGAAGACAAAGTACAAAACCATTCATTATTCTAAGGAAACTAAATCTAATATTAGGTATAATCTGTCTTATACTCATTATTAAAAGCGGTTTTAAATCTTTCGAATGGTTATGGCTTTTCGTCGGGGTAAGTAATTTAACTAATGGATTTGAAGATCTTTTAAATAAGAAAACAAAATCTGATATATTATTTGAATTTGGGACTGCCCTTTTAAGTTTCCTTTTATTTTTACAAATAATTGAATAATAAAAATCTTGTTCAACTAACGGATGCTTATGGTTAACAAGTGTTGGTTATGATTTTAGGGGGAACAAAAATGAATGACATAAAAGCTAGCCATTGTATAAACGTTAGGCATATTGCTGGTGCACAGGATGATTATAGAATTAGTGTCGATTTTGACGGAAATATTATTTTATTAACAGAACAGAAGGTACAAGGAAGGTACTTGCATAAGGTATTTCATGTTGTAAATGGAAAATAAATAAAATAGAACTCCCTTCGGTATTGGAAGCATTTGATTTTGTTCAACCTCTTGATGAGATTTGGTTATTGGTTAGTGCAAGAACCGACAAGGAAGAGGGGGATTTAAGGAACGGTACCTTATTTGGTGTTTACGGAAATGTGTTAAAAAAGTTCGAGTTTGATGATGCAATTCAAGATGTACAAACGACAAAGGATTCTGATATATGGGTAAGTTATTTCGATGAAAATATGGATTCAGGTTTAAGATGTTATGATAATGATGGAGTACAAACATTTGATTACGTCGATTTTGTCATGCAAACAGGGAGAAAAGTTCCATTCATAAGCGATTGTTACGCTTTAAACGTCACTTCTAAAGACACAAATATTTATTATTATTCTGACTTTCCACTTGTTACATTAAATAAGACGGGCTATAAAATTATTCGTAATGTTCCTATCAAAGGAAGTCATGCATTTGCTATCTTAAATGATCTAGTTATGTTTAGTCATGGTTATGACCATAGGGCAGTGGTGTACTTGTATTCTTTAAGGGACAAGAAAAAAAAGAAATTTCAAACGGTAAATCAGAGCTGAGAAGAACTGAAATATGATTATGCTGTTGGCAGAGGGAGCAAATTGTTCTTAGTTAAGGATGATGATGTTTACTTAATAGATATGGAAGATGAAAAGTTTGTGAAAGAATATACTTAAAGTAACGGGTGCAAGAGTTAAAGAATGGGATGGCTGCGGCGATCCCTTTTTTATTGCACTAACTGGCAGGATAGTGTCATAAGAATACACATTAGGGGACACTAAAATGAGGTGTTGTCTATGAAAAGATACATTTTCTTCATATTGGTTATTGTTTTTCTTGTTATGCCTAAAAACGCAGAGGCTGACGTAAAGGAATATAGAGTTGTTTCAGAGTTACCTAAAGAAAAGATAACCTTATATGCTAAGGAAAAGAACGGTTTATTTCAAGATTTGAAAATTCATTTTAAAGGAGAAACTTACTTCAGACCTTTTTGGATGAATGTTACAAATCCTACCTATGCCCCGAAACTATTTTACGAAGACATAAATCAAGATGGAAAAAAGGAATTAATCATTACTTTAACAAAAGGATATGGTTCTGGTGCATTAGATGAAGAAGTTTATGTCTATAGATATTCAAATGGATTGATTGATGTACTTGTTGATAATCCTTTAGCGATTATCTATAAAAACGTAAAAACAAAATTAACTACTGAAAAAGCTGAAATCATTGTGTCGGACAAAGTATCCATTGTCGATACTAAATCTATAGAACCTTCGCATTTATTTGAGGATATAGGATTTGGCAGCATTATTGATTATGAAGTAATTAACAAAAATCTTATGGTCAGGGTAAGTGGTCAAATAACACCAGCGATGTTTGTTGGAGATATTATCATTGCTTATGAATACCGTGATAAAATGTATCAAGCGAAAGCAATTGAATTTATAACGGATATGAATAAAAACCCCTTTTATGGTCCAGTGAAATATTAAGCAATCTTCAACTAACGGGTTGCGAGAGTTAAAGATACAAGATCGCTGCGGGGTCTTTTTTCTTGTTGTGCTAACGGACAGGAAAGTTGAAGAAGGAATAAGCCGAGGGAAAGACGAATTAATTATAAATGAATAGAAAAAATTCCCATCATAGGAGGAATGCCATTGAGACGTTTATTTTGGGCTGTAATGGTGGTAATGATTATCCTTTAAGGAATGTATATTTTTCTCCAATAGATAATTAGATTAGTTAGGATTTGCTACGGCAGTCCTTTTTTCTTTTTGTACTAACGGGGCAGGTTTGTTGAACAAGAAATGATAAAAATAATAATAATTACTGTTATTAAGTTTTAGGATGGGATGCTATGTGTGGAATAGATTTTTCAATTGGAGTAACCGATAAAGAAGCATCAAAGGCAGAAAGATATGTTCATTTTAACGAGAGAATACACGCTTACTTAATTAAAAAGGAAAAGGGCAATGGTAATGACTTAAATCTTCTTTTGAATCTTGATCCTTATCGTCAAACAATAATATATAGAGATAAGATTCCAGATTTAATAGTAATATGTGAAGCCTTAATTAATATTAATAATTACAATTTGACTGGTGAGAAGGAACAAGAAATAAGGGCATTTGCACAAGAATTTAAAGAACTATGTGAAGATGCGATAAAACAAAAGAAACACATATACGCTTTTGGAGATTAGGTAATTTTTCTTCTCAGACTCAGTTTCCACCATATTCAGCTAATGGATGTAAGAGTTTAAAAACGTTTACTGCTTCAGCAGTTTATTTTTATTCCAAACCTTTTAATAATCTATGGAGAAAATAAATTATGACACAGTTATTTGTAGGAATTAGTTGTATTATTATTGGATTTGGTTTAAGTTCACTTGGTTTTTATGAAGTTAAAGATGGTTGAAAATTCTATTTGAAGAACGAAGTAAGATAAGGAAGGCTGCCTTTTTCTTTACCATATTTGAATATGTGACAGGGATTTTTATGTTTGGAATCCTGCTGATTTTATTTGGCATAATTGCCATTGTATTAACATTTTTATGAAATTTGCTTGTTGAACTAACGGGGTGCTAGAGTAAAAGAAAATGAACGCTGAGGCGGTCATTTTTTCTTGTTGAACTAACGGATGCAGGATAGTTGAAGAAGAGTTCCGAATTATTATCAACTACTAATACTTAGTGATAAAATTATAATTGATTCTTATAAAATTTAATGCAGGGAGGATGTAATGTTGTTGGAAACTCAAAAAATTAAGGAAATTATTAGGCATCGCTATCCATTTCTATTAGTGGACAGAATTGTGGAATTAGAGGAAGGAAAAAGAGCAGTAGGTATAAAAAATGTATCAGCAAATGAGGAATTTTTTAATGGACATTTCCCTAATTACCCAGTTATGCCAGGTGTTCTAATTGTGGAGTCATTAGCTCAAGTAAGTGCAGTCGTAATGTTAACCAAGGAAGGAAACCAAGGAAGGTTAGGTCTTTTAGCTGGAATAGATAAATGCCGTTTTAAAAAGCAAGTAAGACCAGGAGACCAACTCCGTCTTGAGGTTGAAATTACCCGATTAAAAGGTCATATCGGGAAAGGAAAAGGTATCGCCTTTGTTGATGAAGAATTAGTATGCGAGACAGATTTGATATTTGCATTTGGTGATTAACTTTTTTCTTGGTGGTCCAACAATCGTTACTTTACTTCAATAAGGAGTAAAGCATATTTTTATGTTATAATTAGTACCAGATTCTAATACTAACTTCTAATTTATAATGGGGTGAAATGTATGATAGGAGCAAGAATAACGGCTATTGGGACATATGTACCAGAAAAAAAATTAACCAATTTTGAACTCGAACGAATGGTTGAAACAAATAATGATTGGATTATTCAAAGAACAGGTATACATGAACGTAGAATTAGTCGTCCTGATGAATTTACTAGTGATTTATGCGTAGCTGCCGTAAAGGATTTAATGAAAAGATATAATAAAAAAGTCGAAGATGTAGATATGATCATCGTGGCAACAAGCACTCCAGACTTTCCATTTCCATCTGTTTCAAGTATCATACAGGACCGTTTAGGTATCACACAGACAGGTGCCATCGATTTAAGTGCAGCATGTGCAGGGTTTGTTTATGCATTGCATACAGCACACACTTTTATTGCCTCTGGACTCCACAAAAAGGTTCTTGTTATTGGAGCAGATACCATCTCAAAAATTACGGATTATACCGACAGAAGCACATGTATTTTATTTGGTGATGGTGCAGGTGCCGTATTGGTTGAAAAGGATGAACAATCAAAGAGTTTTATTGGATTTCATTTAGGAAGCGACGGTAAAGGAGCACAGCATGTATACCGTTCTGGGCTATCAAAAATGGTCAATGGGATTGAGTTGCTCGATACTCAATATCTTGTACAAAACGGCAGGGAAGTTTTTCGATGGGTTGTAAGGAATGTTCCTGATAGTGTGAAACAAATTTTGGGGAAAACGAAAACGAGTTTAGAACAAGTTGATTGGTTTATACCTCATAGTGCTAACTTACGGCTAATCGAACCTATTTGCGAGAAATTAGAATTCCCAATGGAAAAAACTCTTTATAGCTTAGTCAACTTTGGAAATACTTCTGCTGCTACAATTCCTTTAGCTCTTGACCTTGGAATCCGTGAGGGAAAAGTTAAAAATGGAGACAGAGTTCTTATGTACGGTTTTGGAGCAGGTTTAGTTCATGCAGGACAACTTTTAGAATTAAATTTTGACGAATTAATTAATATTCCAACCCCGCTATAATGTAAATTTGTGAGAATGTTTAATTAAGAATTACGTTGATTTTAAGGATAGGGTTGTCAATTGGCAACCCTGTTTTTCTTTTTCGAATAGGGTACATTACTCTAATTGTGAAGGAACCACTCCTTTCTTGTTCCACTAACGGGGCAGCATTCCT
>NZ_JBITPF010000044.1:0-1719 GCF_050468025.1 Neobacillus sp. NRS-1170
ACTAACGGGGCAGCATTCCTGTAATGAAGGAAAATGGAGTTTGAATAAAAAAATAACCTCTTGGTAGAATGAGAGAGTCCAAAAGCTGGCCAGCAAAAAGGACAGTACTCAAATACCAGGAGGCCTAAAATGAATTATAACCAAAATAAAAAAATTGCTCAAATTACTTCTCAAACTTTAATTATAGGGGTCGACATCGCAAAGTTCAAGCATGTGGCACGTGCCCAGGACTTTAGAGGAATGGAGTTTGGATCCCCTTGTTATTTCGAGAATACAAAAGAGGGATTCCACCATTTTATTAAGTGGATTTCAGAAATAAAGAAAGAACAAGACATGGATAAAGTAGTGGTTGGGATGGAACCGACAGGACATTATTGGTTCAACCTAGCTCATATTTTGAAAGAATATGAGATTAAGTTCGTGTTGTGAATCCTTCACACGTTAAGAAAAGCAAGGAACTCGATGATAATTCACCAACTAAAAATGATGTAAAAGATGCCAAAGTAATTGCCCAGTTGGTTAAAGACGGAAGATACGCCGAACCTACAATACCACAAGGAGTTTATGCCGAACTTCGGGTGGCTAAGAAAATCCGTGATCTATTAACGGATGACCTCCAGACGGTCCAGGGCCAGGTTCATAACTGGATTGATCGCTACTTTCCAGAATTTCTTACAGTCTTTAAGAAATGGGAAGGCAAGGCGGCATTACAATTCCTAAAACTATATGCTTTACCGCATGAAATAATCAAATACTCTGAACATGAACTGCTTACCCACCTAAGAAAAGCAGTTACCCGGAGTGTGGGGCTTAATAAGATTCGAGAGTTAAAGCAAGCAGCCGGTAAGTCCATCGGACTTCGGCAAGGCTCTGATATGGCTAAACTGGAGCTGAAAACGTTACTTGATAAATATGAATTAATCCAGATTAAATTCGAAGAATTAGATGCCAAAATAGATATTTTACTTGATGAAATACCTGGTGTGCCACAAATGTTGGCCATTAAAGGTGTTGGAAGGGATACAGTTGCCGGTTTCTTTGCGGAAGTTGGTGACCTAAATGATTATACTCATCCCCGACAAATTATTAAGCTGGCTGGCTTAAGTTTAAAAGAAAATACATCCGGTAAGCACAAAGGAAAAACGACAATTACAAAGAGGGGCCGGAAGAAACTGAGGGCTCTGTTGTTTAGAGTTTGTATGATTCTAGCCGCAAAAAATTCAGCCTTTAAAGCATTACACGCTTACTATACTCAACGTTCTGAAAATCCATTAAAGAAAATGCAGTCTATTATCGCTTTATGTAATAAACTGATCCGTATTTTCTTCAGCATAAGTAAAAAGCAATTTGAATTTAATGAAGAAAAGATGTTAAAGGATATTCCTCATATGTCAGTAGAAAAGAAGGTAGAATTGGCCGCTTGATTCTGTTTTAGATTAGATTAAATAGTAGCTGCAATTTATAGATTTGGGTACATTTGAAGCACGGATTAGTCGGCAAAGCAACTAAATTACGGGCATAGGACCCTGTGGGGCAGCATGGCTGACATCCACCTCATGGAAAGGTTGGACGAAGGAATTTGAGAGCGAAGACTCTGTGAGGCATGGGAGGGTAGACCTCCATGAGAAATGTGGACATCCACCAGTGCGATCATATTTTAACTCATTTACCAATTTCTGTGAGTGGTTGGTTGGTGGGCTATAAGTCTTTTTTCTCAAA
>NZ_JBITPF010000045.1:0-26554 GCF_050468025.1 Neobacillus sp. NRS-1170
ATTTATCGGGGGATTGACCATAAGCACCTCTTCTAAGGGGCCTATGGGTCAATACCTCCTTGAATTCAACATGAAATGTCCCATAGACTGCTTCTATGAGACAAAACCGTAATGAATTCAACACGAAACGTCCTATAGACTGCTTCTATGAGACAAAACCGTAATGAATTCAACACGAAACGTCCCATAGACTGCTTCTATGAGACAAACCTGCCTTGATTTCTTCTCGAAATGTCCCATAGACTGGTTCTTTGGGACAAAACCGCATTGTTTCTCCATGAAACGTCCCATAGACTGCTTCTATGAGACATAACCGCCTTGATTTCTTCTCGAAATGTCCCATAGACTGCTTCTATGGGACAAAACCGCATTGATTTCTCCATGAAATGTCCCATAGACTGTTTCTATGAGACAAAACCGTATTGATTTCTGCTCGAAATGTCCCATAGACTGGTCCAAGGGGCAAAACTTCATTGATTACTTCATGAAATGTCCCATAGACCAATTTGATTTCTACATGAAATGTCCCAAAGCGGCTTCTATTGAACAACAACCTGCTGCAAATTGCCCTAACTATCCCTTATTTATTGATGAGGTCGGTACCATAAGAGTTATCGATGGCACAAAGCCACTCACCATGTGAATTTTTCTTAAAGACGTAGGTTGCCCTTCTTTCCATCGAAAAATCCGATTCCTTTTTCTCGGCATCCAGCAGTGTTTGTGAAAGGACTAGAGCAGTATCTCCCGCTTCTAAAATAATCATTTCCCCCTGTGTTGGCACAAGACTATTATTAAAATACTTGGCAATCGAAATAAAGGCCTTTTTGATTTCCTCTTTACCCCGTGCAATCATTCCTGGCTTTACAACCAAAATGGCATCATCCGTATAGTAATTCATCAGCGTATCAAAGTCCTCTTGCTTAATGGCAATATCACACTTCTTAATTAGCTCTTTTAACTCGTGTTCCATCCTGGATCCCTCCCCATAATCTATATCCTAATAATTTCATAATTTTCAATTAAATGCTAATATTTATTTTTCAAAAAAAAACAGCCTGGTGAGAGATCGTCTCACCAGGCAAGGATAGGGACATTTTTATTTATGCATATGATGCCATTCTTGAAAGTGCTCATGACCGTGTCCATGGCCTGAGTGGTGATCAGAATGAGTTGCAATACCGCCGCCAAAGCCAATCACTATACCAGCAGCGAACACACATATAGAATAAATCACTCGGTGTTTTCGTTTATGACGATAATGGCCAAATTCTTCTTTTAATTCACTTTTAATCTCATTTTTCAATGCCTGGCTATCGAACTGAGGCTGTTCCTGAGGTTGTTCTTGTGGTTCATCGGGCATTTTACCACACCTCCTTTTCTCTAATATATGGAGGTAAGAACTGATCCTTTATGAACAAATTGTTAAATTTTTTGAAATTTTATTTGGAATGGGGCTGCTTCGGGAAGAATGGGAATCAATTTTGTAGTTTCAGTATAAAATTACGCGAAGAAAATTAAACTTCACGGAGTATTGGACATTTTTTGAGGTACTTTGGACAATTATCCGAGTGGTTTGGACATTTTTGAGGTGATTTTGGACATTTTTTTCCTAGCTTTGGACATTTTCCAAGCCGCTTTGGACATTTAGACACAAAATGGAAAACAAAATAATTCAGCCCAACCCGGTGAACCTCACCGCTTCTTTTTTCCAAGGAGCCGTCATATGATAAATCAAAAAGACTGGACAAGGTGATTGTTATTATTCAGACATTATTGGCGACGATTATCGGTAGCTTGCTGGTGGGAATTGGAGTGAATGGGTTTCTTGTGCCCCATCATCTAATAGACGGCGGAATCCTTGGAATTGCCTTAATCCTTCATTATTTTTTTGAGTTTCAAACAGGGATTACAATGGTTGTTTTAAGTCTCCCTATATGTATTTTTTCAGCCATGCACCAAAGAGGTTATTTTCTCACCAATATCCAAGGATTGCTTGCTTCTTCGTTTTTCATAGATTTGCTCGCTCCATTACGAACTCAATTTCTCATCTCCGAATTCGTGAGTGCATTAATTGGGGGAGCCATCATTGGGACAGGTGTCGGGCTTATGCTCCGCTATAAGACCAGCACGGGAGGCACCGACCTGCTTGCCAAAATCATTTCGAAAGTTATCCCAATAAATTTGGCACTCGCCATTATCATCCTGGACGGACTCATTATTTTGGCAGGGTTCACTGTTCTGGAAGTGGACAACTTCCTTTATTCCTGTATGGCAATTTGCACAGTTGGTTTAGTGACCGCTTTAATTGAAGGGAACTGATCATTGCATTTGTGATATTAAGGCGGAGGGGACAGCCGACACTAATTGGTATCAGCTTTTTCAATCGGCTGCCGTCTCCCTGTGAAAGGCACTACCAAATGATAAAAAAGCAACACCAAGCATTGAATCGCTAAATATACACTAAAGGAATAAGAAAGCTTCCAGCCTTTATAGGTAAACACGCCAAACTCTTTATTAATCCATTCAAATAACGTTCCGCCCGAGGTGCAAAGAACGAGATAAAGCAGAATCCAGTACCCTTTGATGTTCCATTTGTCATAAAAGTAAACAAACAAATACGAAAAAGGTGCATATAAAAAATAGGTAATCAAATCAAAGAAATCGTAATTGGGTGTATCCATGATATTATATAAATCGAGTTTCGGCGAGGCGAGAAAATGATCGGAAAGCCTTGCAATCGTGGTGCCGATTAACAAAAAAAGGACCGTTAAACTTCGAGGAAATCTTCTGGGCAAAAGGAAAACAATAACATAGGATAGACCAATACATAAAAGCAGAAACCATTCGTTTTCATCAAATTTCTCAGGCAAAGGCAGCATCTATTCGTGAATCCCTTCTTTTCTCAGTAGATTTCTGTACCATGTTAATGCCAAGTGGACCATCGACACAATCAATATTTGGAGGAGGAAAGAAAACCAGAAATGCCAGCCCTTATAGGTAATGACATCCCATTCTACCAGCCATCGTTCAACCCCAGATTGAATGCCTGCAAATAAACCTGTCAATATCCATTTAAAGAATCGAGACTTAAAGATGGGCAGTAAATTGAAATAACCCATCCAGATAAAGGGATAAATAATCGCTTCATAGACTCGAAAAATAATAAAGAGAGCCGTCTTATTTGTCACAGTCCAAACATCTAAATTAATATATAAGATGGCGCAATAGCTGGTAACGAGAAACTCCAAGATCATGAGTATAAAAATGTTTTCAAATACCTGAAGTCTCTTTTTCATGATAAAATAAGAAACCAACAGCATAATTGCGGCATCTATGATAAGGGTAAGTTTCATATTTAACCTATCACCGTTTCATCAACCTTCTTTATTAAAAACTTCTTTATATAGTATTCTTAAAGAAACGTGAAACTATTCAGCGAAAAAAGGAAAATAGAAGGATTTCACTTTCCTCTATCATTTCTTACAATACATACGAGGGGGTAAAGGAACATGTTAAAAAGAGTGGTCATCCTAGGGATACTTTCATCCATATTAATAATATTAGTATTAATTAAATCTCATTCAGTTGCGCCTGTTGACAATACAAGTACTAATTCCGAGAATTACACAACGCTAGAATACAAGATTAGCGAAATTAAAGGAGATCAATATTACGGAAAAAGTGAAGACGGGACAGGAATCCAATTTTCTGCTGATAAAATTGTTTCGGGTGACAAGATAAACGTTGATGATGAGGTCATTTGCTATTTTGAAAAAGATAATTTAGGTAAAGGAATAGTGAAAGTCGAGAAGAAATAATTCGATTTGGCTTACATAATTTACTCTGAAAGGGCAGGGATAGAATAGATGCTGTACATATGGGATATCGAGAAGATCATTGAAAATACATTGAGCGAGCACAATTTAAAGATTGATTATGAATTTAACAATAATCTGCCTGCTCCGATGAGTTATAACGTATCGACCAATACAATAAAGTTTAACTACATACAAGTTAACGGCTACTTGGCTAAAATTAATTTTAAAATAAAAGAAACCGATGAAAACTTAATTAAAGTTATTCTTTATCATGAAATCGGATATTATTTAGATTTTAAGAAAAACAAACATGACTTGAGGATTCTAAAGTACGGTGAAGATGATGAAATCGAACAGCTTAAATCAAAAATCGAAACGAATGCTTGGGAATACGGCAGAACCTTGGTGCCTGAACAACTCGTGAAAGCCTATGATCAAGTACGTGAATTGGATAAAGTGATGCTAAAATAAATAAGCCCCACACTGGGGCCCATACAATCTATTGTAAATCAATCAGGGTCATTACTTGACCCCTTTTTCCTTCTAAAGTTAGTGTAACGGTTTCCCCTTGACGGTTAAATAATTCATTAATCATATTGCCTGAAGCTTTTGCACAATTCGTTTTCCCATCAGCAGTGATAAAACGAAACGTTCCATGAGGGTCTACACCGCTAATATAAGCGGTTACTTGAATGCGATAGGTGTCAGCTTCAGAAGCAACAGGAACTTTAATTTTTTGTCCAATCTTTAACTTCGATGGATCTACCATTGGATTCAGCTCTTGAATCGCTGAAGCAGGAACCCCTAATGCTTTTGCGATTTTCGTGAAAGTATCACCGCTCTTAATCACATATTCAGACGCATTTGTTGTTACCTGTTCCTTTTTCGTTAAAAAGTCTGCACTAACAAACCCCGTTTGGCCATGAAAACTAACTTGAGCCCAGCCATTCACAGTCGATTTCACCATAACAGGATCATTTAATTTTAACGAGCCTACTACCGCACTGGTCGCGGAAGCTGTTGCTCTCACTCGTAACGAATCTGCTGTTACATACATTGTCTGCGATTCAGCTGTGCCAGTCGTTTGGCTCGGAATGGACGAAAGATAATCAACCTTCACAAAACAAACTCGTCCTTTGATCAGAATGCCTGCCCACCCGTTTTCTACGAATGAAACTTTCACAATATCCCCTTTTTTATATGTACCAAGAATACTGCTTTCCGTTCTCGGGTTTGACCGGACATTAAGTGCTGTCGCGTTCACCATTCTGTTTTCCACTTTAGGTAAAAGAATTTTTTTACCGTCAATCGAAGTCAGCCCATTGGCATCTAATATTTCTTGTGCTGTCACACCATGTTCCGCAGCAATCGCTTCAATACTGTCACCGTTTTTAACCTGATAAGTATATTCCTGAATAAAGGCAGCATTTGCGTTGCTTCCTAAAAAACCAAGAACAATGGTAAAAATGCCCGTCACGACTAGTTTTTTTATAGAGCTTTTTTGAATCCACTGGTGAACTTGTGAAACATAGGTATCCCAATGATCACGAATATCGATTAAGAATCCTTTAATATCTAATACATGACGAATATTAAAAAAATGCTCGTTATAATATTCACGTTTTTCCATCCTTGTAGTGAAAACAGGTGTACTTTGGGATCGCTTGCTTTTCCCATGAGTTTCCTTCCTGCTTAAAGTTAATTCCCCACCGGTAAAAATTTCTTTAGTTGTAATAGTCAATTCTCTTTCTCCCCCACACATACTGTAAAATGCTACGTTCTTTATATAATTCCCTATATATATGTATAATTCGACGTTATCCTTCATTTTCTGTCCATATTTGCTATAAATAGTCGAATATAGATATAGAGGAATATAATTCCTATGAAAACTCTTCCTTCACAATGCGATAAATGTCGTCTGCAATATTCTTAATATCACCCTGTTTATCCCTTACATTCAGAAGGACGACGATGGAAGTTTTATCTTTGTAATACACATGGAGAGATTCCCAGCCACCGACAACTCCTCTGCTGTAAATGCGGTCGTCTTTATGGTAAACACCTAGGCCATAACTGGATTTGGGACCTGGTGTGACCATTTCCTTTACACTTGGATTGTTTAGGAGTTTCCCGGTCATTAAGGCTTCATCAAACAGAGAGATATCCTGTGCCGTTGCATAAATATCGCCGCAGCCAAAAAGCAAAGACGGATTCAACTTACTTGAATTTAAAAACTGCCCAGCTACTTTGAAATAACCTTTAGAAGAAATTGTACCTGAATTAATAAAACCAGCATTCACCATGGAGGCCTTTTCAAAAATATTTTTTTCGATATAATCATGCAGAGTGCCGCCAGTAACCTGTTCGACAATATAGCCTAGGACGATGTAGTTTATATCGTTATAATCCCATTTTGTCCCAGCTGGGAATTTAACTGCGGCTTTTTTTATAATGTCCTTAGGTTTTTGATCCCCTGCGTGCCAAATGGGCGCCCTGATTCCTGAGGTGTGATTTAACAAATGGATGATTTTCACATCTTTCGGAAGGCTTGGGACATATTTGGATACAGGGTCTTGTATCCTCAACTTTCCTTTTTCCTGAAGCTGAAGTATACAGACAGCAACCATGGTTTTCGTGATTGAGCCAATTGGATAAGTGGTGGTCGGACGATTCAACGTTTGCTCCGAAATGTCTGAATACCCTGCTCCTTCAGAAAACAATGTCATACCGTTTTTTACGACCGATATGCTCCCACTAACATGGTTGGAAGCCAAATACTCTCTAATTTTTTGCCCCATTTCAGAATGGGAGGCAGCAGCAGCCGGTTTCACCGAATCTTGGACAATAAGGGGTTCAGAACACATGCTGCTGAGAAGTCCGAACGAAATAATGGCTATTAAAAGGAATTTCATTAAAAAAACCCCATTTTTAGGTATTTACTCAGTTTATTATATTTAAAAAAGTACACCCATATACTTCCACCACCAAATCAAAAAAGGCAACTGCACCATGCAGTTACCTTTTCCGAATTTCTTAATTTCCGCCGCCTGAGTTTGAAGCTGCGCTTGCATTTTTCTTCTGAATAGCATTGATTCCCATTACGACGGCTATAAGCTCCTCATTCGTAACCTTTTCATTAAAATTACTAAGTTGGTAGGCTGGGGACGCAAAGAAGCCACTAACCTTTTCAAACCGACCAACTGGGTTTGATCGATCATCCATAATTTCATACAGTCTCGAGAAGGGCTCAGCTTTAATTTGATAGACTCCGCGTCCGTAGGCATCATATTCATATTTTTTTGATAAAAAGGTGAACTTTTCTTTAAGGATACCAATTTCTTCTTCATTAGAATTGTAGATTCGCCACTTATTACTAAAGAAAGTGAATTTACCGGAAACTACAATATTTTGATTCCTATCCAACACATCAATACTTGAAGAAAAGGCACTTTTTAAATCCAGCTCTCCTACCATTTCTTTTGAACTATTAAAAATTTCCGTCCTTCCGGATGAAAAAAAATTATCTTTAAAATAAAGTGTTTTATCGTTCATCTGTCTTCCCCCCTAGTACTTTTACGATTATATTAGAAAAAAGTTCCATTTATATCGATAGTGGGGAGGAATACGGATAATATTTTTTTTTATCTAACTCGTCTTCTTCGCTGTCGCAGGAACGTAGGAACATCCAGAGATTCTTCTTGCTTTTCTGAATGTCGGTCATAATCCTGATCAGGTTCGACATGGTTTACCCGATTATGCTGTGTACGTGGTTCCCTTTCATATGTATTTGGCCTTTCATACGAATTAGGCCTTTCATACGGATTAGACCTTTCATTTGGATTAGGCCTTTCATACGGATTAGGCCTTTCAATTATAGGCGGCTGGGAAGATGGTTGTACTACTGCATCTACTTCCTCATTGAATCCAGTGGCAATAATCGTGACAATGATTTCATCCTTTAAGTTCTCGTTAATGACCGAACCAAAAATCATATTTAATTCCTCATGAGAAGCAGCAGCAACGATTTCAGCTGCCTCTTGGACTTCAAAAAGGCTAAGATTTCGACCGCCTGTGATGTTCATAATCACACCATGAGCTCCATTGATGGAGGTTTCGAGGATCGGGCTGTTTAAGGCTTTCTGTGCAGCATCAGCGGCACGATTGCTGCCAGTAGCAATCCCAATTCCCATTAAGGCAGTTCCTTTATGGGACATGACCGTTTTCACATCAGCAAAATCAAGGTTGATTAAACCTGGCACAGCAATTAAATCGGAAATCCCTTGAACACCCTGGCGGAGGACGGCATCCGCTTCACGGAAAGCCTCAACAATGGGGGTATTTCGATCAACAATCTCTAATAAGCGATCGTTTGGAATAATAATTAAAGTATCTACTGCTTCCCTCATGGCTTCAATTCCGCTTTCTGCGTTCATTGCCCGTTTCTTGCCTTCAAATTTGAAGGGACGCGTGACCACTCCAATGGTCAGGGCACCAAGATTTCGTGCAATTTTCGCAATGGCTGGCGCAGCACCTGTCCCTGTACCACCGCCCATTCCAGCTGTAACGAAAACCATGTCAGCTCCTGCTAACACTTCTTCAATCTGCTTCTTGCTTTCTTCAATCGCCAATTTTCCTATTTCCGGATTAGCACCTGCTCCTAACCCCCTTGTTAATGATGAACCAATTTGCATCTTGATCTCTGCCTTAGATTGATGTATAGCTTGGGCATCCGTATTAACGGCAATAAATTCTACACCTTCCACTCCGTCCTCAATCATCCGGTTCACGGCGTTGTTTCCTCCGCCTCCAACACCGACAACTTTAATATTGGCCAATTGGTCCATATTTGCTGCAAATTCCAACATGATCCTTCCCCCGTTTCCACTGATTTGTTTTTCTACGAATCAAGGCTATCCGAAGAACTTCTTCATATTATTTTTTTAACTTAATAGAGTGTTTGTTTTTTAGTCTATTTAACATTAAATTGCCTGTCCAGTTAAGTTTTACCTACTTTTTATAAAACAGGAAAATAAGCACAAAGTAATTGGAAAAAAGGTACTACTCAAGGAGGGATTCTCCAATTTTCAGGACACATCCTACAAATTTTAGTGGGTATTCTACAAAATTTAAACCTTATTCTACAATTGCGATTACATCCCTTTAATTCAAAGGTGTGATTCTACAAAATTGACGAGGTATCCTACAATTTTCAGGTTACATCCTACAAATTTGAGTGGGGATTCTAAAAATTTAAGCCTTATTCTACAATTGCGGCTATATTCCTTTAATTCGAAGGTGGGATTCTACAAAATTGTGGAGGGATCATACAATTTTCAGGTTACATCCTACAAATTTTAGTGGGTATTCTACAAAATTTAAACCTTATTCTACAATTGCGGCTATATTCCATTAATTCGAAGGTGGGATTCTACAAAATTGGATAATGTTGTTTCTTTTATTAAGGTGAGATGAAAGTTTTTTTACAATTCGGTGAATTTCTGTTAATTCGACATTTTCCTCATAATTCCTTGTTATAATAGCTTTGGTTTATAGGAAAGATATTTAAATTTTAATGTAAAAAGAGGAGGAAGCATGGCGGAGATTTTACTTGGTCTTGGTACATATCTGACAGTGGCTCTTGCTCTTGGCTGGCTGGTTTCACTTGCCTTTGATCTTTTCATTAAATAATCTTAAACTCTTAAAAATTAATAACTCCATTCTCCCCTGAATATATATGTACAAGCGAGTAGGGGGAGGAATTTATGGAGGTATCGTTATTTTTAGAGTATGGCTGGGTTTTAATTATTTTGATAGTTTTAGAGGGATTACTCTCAACCGATAATGCATTGGTGTTAGCAATCATGGCAAGGCATTTACCTGTTAAACAGCAAAGAAAGGCGATTAACCTTGGATTGTTATTCGCTTTTATCTTCAGGATTGCAGCCATCTTTATCATTTCGTCTCTTTTCGACGTGTGGCAAATCCAAGCGGTAGGCGCTGCCTATTTAATTTTTATCGCATTAAAACACTTGCTTAAAAGCGACCACGAAAAAAAGGTCCAAAAAAGAAAAAGCTACCGCGTAACGGTTGCTCAAATTGCTTTAGCAGATATCGCCTTCGCTGTAGATTCCATTCTAGCAGCAGTCGCCCTTGTCATTGACTTGCCAAATACACCGATAGGGGAAATTGGCGGGATGGACGGCGCTCAATTTATCGTAATTGTATTAGGAGCGATTGCGGGTTTATTGGTGATTCGTTTTTCCGCGGGATTCTTCGTCAAGCTCCTGGCAAAACGACCAAGTCTGGAAAAGGCCGCCATGCTGCTAGTCGGCTGGGTCGGGGTTAAGTTATTGATGCATACGCTTGCCCATCCATCTGTTCACATGATTCCGCATGGGTTTATCGAAGGCTCCCTATGGAATACGGCCTTCTGGTCTGTTTTGCTTCTTATTGCTCTTGGCGGATGGTTTTTATCTAAGGAAAAATAAAAAGGGAACGCTGAGAACGTTCCCTTTTTGATTATTGCCATTAGAGCACATTTTCATTGACCGGCGAGTGCCGCTTTTTTGTTGATTGGGCAATGAAACTCTCTTTCATTTACCGTGTGATCCATTATTTGACGGTCACGGGCAATGAACAGTCGTTTCATTTACCGTGTGACCTGCATTTTGGCAGTCACGGGCAATGAACTGCCGTTTCATTTACCGTGTGACCTGCTTTTTGACAGTCACGGGCAATGAACTGCCGTTTCATTTACCGTGTGACCTGCTTTTTGACGGCCACGGGCAATGAAACTCTCTTGAAATTCCCTCCAACAACCATTTCCATTCTCCCAGGGCATCAGACGCCTCCCGGCTAATACACCCTCTTCGCCCCCTAAATAAAAGACAAAATAACCACTGCGATACTTAGTACCAATCCAATGAACACGAGGCATGAAAAAACGGCCAATTCCTTCTTTTCTTTTTTTCGAAATAACCGCGGCGCTTCCCAGGCAAATACAATTACAAAAATGAGGATGATCACTAAAATCTTAAACATATTCCATTCCTTTTTCATTTACAAAGTTTCTAGGCAATTTTCGCAAATGTTCTTTTGAAAATAGCCCTACTTAATTAAGCCGATTCTTCTAATAAAAGCTTTTGAGTCAATAGATACGTCTAATTGAGCAAATTCCTGTTCCCAATTCTTTTTATACCGGGTATTCCATTGTTTGGGATATTTCCGATAAACAGTTTGTCCAAATCCGAATATGTCTGAGCGAAAATCGTTTTGAGCCTTATTTACGACCAACTGTAATCGATCTTTTATCTCATTTTCAACCTTTTCCTGTATATCCTCGATTATCTTCGTTTCAAATAACTTTAGCTTTGAGTCATTCTCGATCACACTAAACTCTGAGGTAATCTTAACTGTCATCCTGAGGGTTCCATGTTTTATGGCAGGAACCAATTTCGCTTCCGCTCTGACGATTTCCATACTGACATATCCCCCCCCTTTTTCCTTAGGTACATTAACTGTTATAATCCCTGCTTTCATTTCATTCCGAATCCATAAAAGCCCGCGGGTTTCCACTGGATCCATCCAGCCTGCCAGCTTGTCTTTTTTGAAGACTGCAATGCCATTTAAAGCTTGAATTTCCCCTGATTTATCTTTTGTCTTTACTTCAAGTGGCTTTAACGAAAACTGAGGGGCAAATGGCTCTAAACCATCTGTTAAAAGCATATTGAGAAAGTCCCTGACATAAATTTTCATTCCAAGGTCCTGCTTGGCCAGTTCCTTCATTTCTTCGGCCGAAGCACTTTCGAATCTCGGCATACTTTTAAGGATTTTTGAGGCTCTGCCCTTTGTAAACATAATAAAACTGTTAATGCGGGGTTCAGCATACCTTGTGTGAAAATCGATAATATGTGAGACCCCCTTTTTGGCTAAATCCTCACTAACCAAAAGGACCCTGCTTTGAGAAAAAAAAATCCGTCTCGGCAGCTTTCCTTGAATATTGCGGTATGCTTCAGAAACGGTTCTACCTGTCTCTGAAATGACAATGGTACTTTTTCCGCTATTACTTCCTCCTACCGCCGGCCCCAGCTTGGATGGAAGGGCAACTTGAAGGGATAAGCGAATCTTGTCCCCTTCCACAAGGTCTAATCCAATAGCGGTAACAATGGCAATATCGTTTATTTCCACACGGTTCCAACAACCGGTAAGCAAAATTACTGACATGACCAATAGCGGAAGCTTACTTATCACTCTCATCCGAACCATCCTGTCCTTGTAAAAACAACCTAGTATTTACGTCCTCGGTATCGTAACCTCTTCAAATTGGTTTTTCCCGTTTCCTGTGGACGCTCATTCATCATCCACCATGGAACGTGGATTAATAAATCTTTCACATTATTAAAATGAAAGGGAGCTAGAGGGGCTAAATAGGGAACACCAAAAGAGCGAAGCTGGACGAGATGAACCAAGATAAAAAATACGCCAAGGAAGATACCGTAAAAACCAAGCGTTGCAGCTAGAAAAATCATAAAGAAGCGAAGAAGCCGGATCGCTCCTGTCAAGGGATAGCTGGGAAACATAAAAGAAGCAATCCCTGTCGTCGCAACCACAATGACCAACGGTGCCGAAACGATTCCAGCCTCAACCGCGGCTTGCCCGACAACCAAGGCCCCCACAATACTGACCGTCGATCCAATCGGTCTGGGTAATCGCAAACCCGCCTCCCTTAGTGCCTCAAACGTAATTTCCATTAACAAAGCTTCTATTACCGCAGGAAAGGGAACCTTTTCCCTTGAGGCCGCAACGCTGAATATAAGATTGGTTGGCAATAACTCGTGATGGAAGGTGGTGACAGCAATATAAATTGAAGGAAATAATAAAGCAACAATTAGAAATAAATAGCGGATAAATCGAATAAAGGTGGTCATGATAAACCTTCCATAATAATCTTCCGGCGAATTCATCATTTGAAAAAAAGTGACCGGTACAATCAAGGCAAAAGGACTATTGTCCACGATTATCGCAATTCGCCCCTCGAGAAGATTTCCAACCACCCGATCCGGTCGTTCTGTTTGCAAAATCTGCGGGAACACAGAAAAGGGTTGATCCTCAATAAACTCTAGAATGTAGCCGCTGTCCTCAATCGCATCGATTTCAATCCGCTCAATTCTGCTCCGGACTTCCTCTAGAATGGAAGGCTCCGCGATTCCTTCAAGATACGTAATGACTACTCCCGTGTTTGAAAGCTTACCAACCTTCATCATTTCAAATTTTAGTTTGGGTGTTTTTAAACGTCTCCGAATCATACTCATATTCGTTGTGACATTCTCTGTAAATCCTTCTCTTGGTCCTAATACAATAGCTTCCGAGGCAGGCTCTTCAATCGAGCGCTGTTCCCATGCCTGCTCGCTGATAAAAATGGCTTTTTGAAGGCCGTTGATGAGTAAAACCGTGCTCCCCGATAAAATATGATCAACCGCTTCCTGAAAGGTTTCCCCCTGGGTGACACGAGCCGAACTAAGCAGCGCTTTGAAGTGATCGATGGTTGGATAGGGCGGCAATAATCCTGCCTCATGTCTTAACAATGGATGGATGACATGTAACTCCATTCTTTCAACATTGATTATTCCGTTTAGATATAAAAGGACGGCCGAATATTTGGGGGTTATTTCAAGCTCTCGATAATCGAAATCTCCTGCTCCCTCGAACAGCTGTTTAATCTGTTGAAAGTCATCCTGAAGACTGCCTGATAATAAACCTAATTCAGGATGATTATGAATTTCGTTTTGGTGACTTTTTTGTTTTTTAGAACTGAATTTTGTAGTCTTGCGGAACAGACTCAAGTATCGGCACCACCCTCATTAGACAAGCAATTATATATGGCCCATTTTTTTTCGAATAAAAACGATGCCAAGGAATAAAATTGGCATGATAATTTGCAACAAAGTATGAACATACGGTACGTAAACCTTGAAACCAAATTCTATATGTTCAACATAACTCGATGCGGTGATGAGCGATAAGGGGGGAACAATGGACCCAAGTCCAAGCAGAACAGAACGTGTTTGTTTTAACTTAAATAATTGAGAAATTCCAACTGCAGCTCCAAAAAGAAACGCCCCTACCTTAAAAAACACTCCGGCGACCATCATTAAAATGACCAGGGCATCGAAGCGTTCAAGAAAGTCTGCTACGGAAACCATTTGCGTAGCAGAAAGAAGAGTAAAGATATCATGACTGTAAATTTCCGGCCCTAAGACAGCAATCATCATAATCGAATTAATGGTTAAGAGGATGCCTCCAACCAAAAGGATGGACATCCCAATCCTTCGTGCATACTGCTGCTTACTTAAGAATGGAAAAAACATCATGATAACAATGGTTTCTCCAAATGGAAAATTGACTCCTACAGGAAAGGCTTGTTTCAATACAGGTTTAACACCCTTACCAAGGATTGGGGTAAGATTTTTTATATCAAATTGATCCACGCTAAATAATAAAACCCAAATCAGGATAAGTGAAAAAATATAAACGGGAAAAATGATTTCGGCCATACGGCCAAGGGTTTCAACTCCGCCCCGCAAACAATAAATTATGAGCAGCATAAAGCTTCCAATCACGACAATGATAGGAGTTTCTGAAAGAATAGTCGTGACGATCAGATCCCCTAATTCTCTACCCGCTCTAGCAGCAGAATATGTAAAGTGAAAGATATATAACACAATGACCGGATAAGAAAGATACTTCCCGATAATCTTAGGAAGCATTTGAACAAGGGAATCCTCCGGATAATAGGAGGCTAATTGCGTGTAAACAGCCATTAATATCAAACTGCTTAACATTCCGATGGTGATAAAAATCCAGGCATCCTGCTTCGAATCCAGCCCTAACCCTAAAATAATCGCCGTCCCTAACACATATCCAGCCATTAAATAAAAAAGTTGGAGTCCACTTATTTTTTCCTTATTCATTTTTAATCTCCCTTAACTTTCAAGGCTGATTTTATATTTTGTAAAATATGATTTTTTACTTAATATTTTCCAGCTAGGGAATTGTTATACACAAGAGTATATTATAGTTAAAGCAAGCTAATCGGAGTCAGGAGCTGATCAAAAGTGCTTACTCAATATTTTGCAAAAGCCAAGGAAAAAATCGAGCAAGTGGAGAACAGTGAAATAGAAAATCTCAAAAAAGCGGCTGAAAAAGTGGCCGAGGCCATTCAAAATGGCGGGATCGTTCAACTATTTGGCTGCGGTCACTCACACATCTTAACAGAAGAAGTTTTCTACCGTGCCGGCGGCCTTGTCCCGATCAAGCCCATCCTCGTGGAACCGTTAATGCTGCACGAAGGAGCACTTCGTTCCTCCCAGCTTGAAAGACAGAATGACCTGGCCGAAGGATTTTTGAAGGATCAGGATTTCCGCCCAAAAGATGTTGTTTTCGTAATATCCACTTCCGGACGTAATCCTGTTCCCGTAGATGTTGCCCAAGAAGCACAAAAAAAGGGAGCCTTTGTGATCGGAATCACCTCAATGGAATATTCACAAAGCCAGCCTTCGAGGCATAAAAGCGGACGCCATCTCTACAATTCTGTGGATTTAGTCATTGATAACCATTCTGCAAAAGGCGATGCAGCGTTATCGTATGAAAAGGTTGCTGCTCCATTTGCTCCGACGTCAACCGTTGTTGGTACTGTCATCCTAAATGCGATTTTCGCAGAAGCAATTAAAATAATTGCCGACAATGGCAATGAACCGCCTATCTTCTTAAGCGGCAATATTGATGGTTCAGATGAACATAATAATAGGCTGGTAGAGCAATATCGAAGCAGAATTCCACTTTTATCATAAAATTAGTTTTGTCTATTTTTTAAAGCACATTGTCTATATTTTTAGTATTATGTCTATTTTTGATGGTACCTTGTCTATTTTTTAAGTGGTATTGTCTATTTAGACATAAAATGGAAAAAACCAAGGGAATCCCCCTTGGTTTTTTCATGGGCACCAAGCCCCTTATGCTGTTTCCTTTGCCGCAATCCCCGGACGGCCTTTTCTAAAAAATTTCCCCTTAATAGACTTCATAATATGATAAGTTGTCGGCACAATCACCAAGGTTAACAGTGTAGATGTCAACAATCCGGAGATTACCACAATCGCCAATGATCTCGAAATCAATCCGCCATCACTCGATAGCGCCAAGGGCAACAACGCCCCAATCGTCGCCAGAGCCGTCATCAAAATCGGACGAAGGCGTGTTTTTCCTGCTTCCAGCAAAGCGGCTTTCAGTTCCATGCCCTTTTTCTCATTCTGCTTCACGCGCTCCATCAAAACGATCGCGTTCGTGACCACAATTCCAATTAACATCAAGAACCCAACCAAAGCTGGCATTCCAAGTGCTTGATTAGTCAAATACAAGCCCAGCAGTCCGCCCGAGAATAAGAAGGGCAAGGATGACAGGATAGCCACAGGCATTAACATATTTCCAAACGCCACCAGCATCACGATAAACACAAGCACAACAGCAACCGCCATCGCAATCGTCATATTGGTAAACCCTTCATTCATCGCCTGCGCCTGACCTTCAGAATGGTACGAAACCCCTTTTGGCAGATCCAAAGTTTTCAGTCGCTTATCTACCTCTGCCTGCACACCGGAAGAATTGTCCGTCGTGATTCGGCCCGTAACCTCGACATATTGCTGCTGATTTAAGCGGTACAAAGCGGAAGGACTCGGTACTTTTTCCAGTGTTGCTACTTCCGAAAGGCTTACCTGCTGCCCCTGCGGATTGGTCATTTTTTGACTCATAATCTCATCGATGGAATCCGCTGACTGGCCCGCCAATGACAATTGAACATTCGTTGTTTTCCCATCAACTTGCATGTCGCCCACATGATCCCCTGCGATAAGCTCTCGCACGAAGCCGGCAACCATGATCGGGCTCAGACCTTTTTCCGCCGCTTTGTGATCATCAATCTCTAAATGAAGCTGTTCCTTCACGCCAGAAAGATTGGATTCCACATTTTCCAAACCATCGATACCCTTAATTTTATCCGTAATCATTTTTCCGGCCGTTTCTAAATCTTTGGCATTTCCGCCCTCAACAATTAATGCTAACCCGCTTGTTCCCGCAATCCCAACTGGTGTAAGCGCCACTTGCATGTCAGCATCCAGTTTCTCAACATTTGCTCTTACTCTTTTTTCAAAATCAACTGTTTGTTCTTTCGTAACATCATCCTTTAAATCAATCGAAAAACGAATATGTTCCCCACTCACAACCGTTTGTAAATGATTGATATCCTTTTCGCGGCCTAAAATATCTTCTACCTTAACCGCTACGGCATTCGCTTTATCCAGTGATGTCCCATCAGGTAAATCTCCCGTTAACCGATAGGAAAGGGCCTTTTCCTGCGGTAAAAAGTTCTTCGGAATCATCGGAACTAAAGCGAGCGATCCAGCAAACATCACCAAAGCTATAACAACCGTAACAGCCCGCTTATTTAACACCCATGACAGCACATATTTATAAGCTTTTTCAAAAACGGTTTCCTTTACCTCTTTATGTTTAATCTTCAGTAAAAATAACTTAGCCAATAACGGCACGACCGTTAGCGACACAATCAAGGAAAACGCGAGCGCCACAATGACCGTAATGCCAAACGGGGCAAAGAATCGGCCAATAATCCCTGGCACAAACGACAGCGGTCCGAAAACAGCAATCGTTGTAAGAGTCGAAGAGGTAATCGCGCCTCCTACTTCTTTTGCTGCCGTCAAAACCAACCGTTCATCCCGATTCGTGCTCGTTAAAGTACGGCGGTACACATTTTCAATGACGACAATCGAGTCATCGATAACACGTCCGACGGCTACGGCAATTCCGGCAAGCGTCATCATGTTTAAGCTATAATCCAAATATTTCATGGTGACCATCGAGGCCAAAATCGATAACGGAATCGAAAGAACGGCGACAATCGTTGCTCTTATATTACGAAGGAATAGGAACGTGACAATCACAGCAAACAAGGTTCCCAGTAGAACTTCCCGCAGCATCCCATCGACAGATGTTTTCACTTCTTTTGAGGTATCATATAATTTCGTTA
The DNA here is from genome assembly GCF_050468025.1 of Neobacillus sp. NRS-1170. Classification (NCBI taxonomy): domain Bacteria; kingdom Bacillati; phylum Bacillota; class Bacilli; order Caryophanales; family Bacillaceae; genus Neobacillus; species Neobacillus sp. NRS-1170. Next base: position 17,917 of record NZ_JBITPF010000045.1, read on the forward strand.
ATTTGTACCCAGCCGGAAGATCGAGCTCATCCAGCTTTTCCTTTACCTGATTCACCACTTCGACGGTATTGGAGCCAGGCTGTGCTTTCATTTCTACTAGAACCGCAGGCTTTTCGTTTAATCGGGTGTAAACTGTTTCCTTTTTGTTGCTGTAAGAAACGGTAGCGATATCCGATAAGCTGACGTTTTGAACACCCGTTGGTCCTTGCGCTAAAATTTGAATTTCTTCAACGTCCTTTACTGAATTCAACTTGAAATCAGCCTGAACATTTAAGGTTTTATCATCAACATTGACCTGCCCGGCAGGAAACGAGAAATGGTGCGCTAAAAAGGTTTGCTTAACCGTTTCATATGAAATCCCATAGCTCTTCATCTTTTCAGGATCCAGCTTGACCGCCACTTCCTTTTCGGTCTCACCCGAAATATCAATGGCCCCTGCTCCATCAATTCCTGTTAGAGCCGGTTTGATTCGTTCATTAATATATTGTGTCAGATCGGACTGATTGGCAGTTTCCGATGAAAGCGCAAATTGAAATACTGGTGCGGCAGAAGGACCGTCTTTTAGAATTTTGGGTTTTTCAGCCCCTTCCGGCAGATTGAGCGTAGCAACCGCCGTCGTGACATCCTTTTCGGCTTCATCCATATCCTTGCTCATCTCAAATTCGAGAATCCCCACGACCACATTGCTGTGCGCTTCAATGTACAAATTATCCAGTTTCTTGATTCCCGAAAGCGTTGTTTCTAAAGGCTTCCCAATATCCTCTAACCCCTGTTCTGGAGTGGCCCCCAAATATGGAACCTGCACAATAATATATGGAATATCGACATTCGGCATCGATTCCATTTTCATCGTTTTGACGGAATAAATGCCGCCTGCAATCACCATTAACATGGCGATAAAAATAACTCCTGCATTCTTCAAAGAAAACTTAATCCAAGACTGCATAACTTCTCTCCCCTTATGTTTATTTTTTCTATCCCCTCGCGGATTGGTTTGATTTTCCTTTTTCATTATAGGTTTTCCAACCGGTCATCAACCTCGGGCGGCTGCTGTAAAATTGTCTGCGACTTGAGACCTAGAACGAATTGGGCTTTGTTTATATTTAAGGGGGCTTTGTCTATTTTTGGGGTGGGATTGTCTATTTTTTAAGGTACTTTGTCTATTTTTACCCTTGTTTTGTCTATTTTTTTAGTGGTTTTGTCCATTTAAACAAAAAATGGAAAAACAAACCTTAAAAAAACAACCCCGCCAGTTTAGAGGCGAGGTTGTCGTTCAACATAATTATTTACTTTCAATCGTTGAGATATATTTTTTGACCACTTCAAAAACATATTCCTGGTTGGCTGCAGCCGTATTCGGGTTGTATTGGCCGCCATTGGTTTTATTATTCGAAAGCACTCGGATACCCAGGAATGGCACATCATATGCCTTAGCAATTTGTGCCGCAGCCGCACCTTCCATTTCTTCTACAGAAGTTCCATAGTTATCATGGAACCATTTGATTCGATCCACTTCATTATTCCAAACGTCTGCTGAACCAATCGTCCCTTCGACTACTTTGCCTTTTGTGTACTTATCTTTTACAGCATTAGCTGCCGCCAGTAAATCCTTATCTCCCTCATAATAACGGATCTTTTCAGCATTCGGATCGGAGCCGCTTCCTTCAGAAGCCATTAAGTCCATCGGGATCCATTGACTTGGATCCATTCCTTCGTTTTCATTCTTGGCTTCTGTTTTTAACGAACCGATGTTGGTCACTCTTTTTCCTAAAACTATATCAAAAACGTTCAAGCTTGGATCATGTCCGCCAGAAGTACCCTGATTGATGATGGCGATTGGGTTATATCTTTCAATCGCCACGGCCGTAGCAGCCGCTGTATTTTCCATCCCCTTACCGGTTTTCACTACAATGACAGGATAATTATTCAGCTTTCCTTTGTAAAAAACAAACGTTCCGGATTTCTCTACCTTCACTTTTTCTAATTTTTGCGCAAAATTTTCCGCTTCAATAGGCATTGGACCTTGAATGATAATCGGCCGCTCGGCGCCCTCTACAACTGTTTCATTTTTTGATTTGAAACCGGCAAATACAGCCAGTAACAACACAGCAACCGCAGCTAATAAAGTATATTTTTTCAAAAAAAGCTCCCCCTTGATAGACTCGAAAACTGGATTCAATGAAAAAGGTCTAGAAAAGTAGATGGATTTCTACCTTCTAGACCTACGAAAGTTAAAGTATTAGAAGTCAGGGCTCAAAAAGCCGAACGATCCGCCCAATACTTTAACTCGTAGTCTAGTTCTTTCATTGGGAACCAGGTAGAGACGCTCAGACCATATTACCGAGCATATACGAGTCACTATATTTAAGATGATTACTTTGTTAATATAACAAATGAGCAATGAATTTTCAATAAAAATACGAATATTAATATATTTTAACTATAAAACGTTCGTGTTTTAGGGGTATTTTGGTAAAAAACATGCCAATGTACCTACCCGTTTAAAAAGAAATCCAATTTTTAAACGTTTTCGGATCTTTTATTTTAAAATAGGCTCTGGTATAGCGCAGCCATTCATTAGCGTCCACTTCCTTATACACGTATAAACGATAATAATTTTTCAAGTAATCCAATCCGCGGTCGGCGCTATTGCCTGTAAGTGCCCATAATTTTAAGGATGGAATTTCATATACGGATGCACTGTAGGTAAACACATTCTCAGGTTCAAATTCCTTGAGCGAATAATTTGAAGGAACAATCTTTCCCTTGTCTTTGGCCACATTAATATTGTCATTCGCTGTTGTAAACACTTCAGCAGGAACTTGCTTCTCATTTTTAATGAAAAATAAATACGTCGCAAAATTGGTGGTGCCTTCATCAATCCAAGGAGTATAGGACGGATTGCTGCTGACCGTTCCATAAAACCATTGATGGGCCATTTCATGGACGACGGCAAACGTGTTTGTGTTCCCTTGAGATACCGTGACAATCCCTGGGTATTCCATTCCCCCTTCATCCATTATGATATCCAGCTGTTTATGAGGATACTTCCCAATGTTGGCATTAAAGAATTGGAGAGCTTTCTTGGCCAATTCCAAGTATTCGGCTTCATAAGATTCGTCTTGTAAATTACTAAAGACGCGGATCTCCGTTCCATCCACGACAGCGGAATTCATTGGCATTCCTTTTACGATCGCCATATACACTTCCTTTATATTGCTTCCAGTGATGGTGCCCTTCGTCACCAACTCTTTCGAATCATCGTCCGCAGAGCTGACGATGGCATATTCTTCAGGAATATCATATTGAATCGTAAAATCACTAAAATCGGTGTGATAAGATTCCCCGTGCAGCGAAAAATCTGCTTTATCCCATCCAGAGCGGTATGTCGAAACAAGCGGATACCATTCCGCCAAAATAATATTTGCCCTTTACCTGTGAAAATCGGGCCCCGTTCTCCGGCAGCTTAAAACTGTAAGTAACAGTAACTGGCACATTTTCCTTTCTCGACAAGGAAAGTTTGTCTATTTTTGAAGGCACTTTGGCTATTTTTTAGAGGCTTTTGTCTATTTTTAAAGGCACATTGTCTATTTTTTTACTGGTTTTGTCTATATTTTTAGTGAGTTTATTCATTTGTACAATAATTGGTAATTTTAAAAAGAAACTCTAGTTGGTCCGTTGAACCAGAATTGCCCCTATATCTGGATTAACAACATTTACAACGTTTATAATCTCTTAAACTTAGAAATGTGACAAAAATATAAACATTACTTCTAGATTAAATTTAAATCCGATTTTCTGTGATATAAGTCACATTGAAATAACTTAAAATCCATTAAAATCAACTTAAGTTATTACAAAAGGGGGAAATAAAATGTTTGTAGCTTGGTTGATAGTAATCAGTACATTTTTAATTTGCCTATATGCAACAGTAATTATCATCAATGGCCTTAAAGAAAAAGAACAACAGGAATTAGCAGATTTGCACACTCAACTTAACATAGCCATTAATAAAACAGAAATGATAAAACAAGCAATCTAGATATTCAAAACAGCTTCCTTCTGAAGCTGTTTTTTTATTGGTGGTGCCACCTTAGAATAATCACGGCTTGGATGCAGAATAATAGGGTTGGAGGTGAATATGTGACAAAAACAATCATTCTCATTAGCTGTTTGTTCGTATCCTTCAACATCCATTCATTACATGCCCGCGCCGATTTTCCAAGATTGACGGCAGAATGCACAGAGATGGCGAAACTGCGAGATGACCAATACACAAATGTCATAATGAAGGATATTATTACAAGCTTCGACCTGGATATTGACGAAGGCAGCTATATTGAGGTAACCGACAGAGATTTAGATGCCGCAAACCTCATTTATGGCGGAAAGGAAAACGACGACTATTATAACTCGTTAAAACAGCATTTTATAGTGGCATCCCGCGGTAAACCCAGATTATTTGTGAGACCCCAGGAATTATATCTTCTATACAAAGAACCTGATAATACCAACGTAATGGTTCATTTAAAACTCAAGGATTCCAGATGGGAAGTAATCGAACGAAAAAAGAAAAGCGGCAAGGAAATTGGATATAAACTTCTTGACTGTGAGCTAGAGTACCTCAAAAAGAAAAAAGATTATTACGTGGATTAAAAGAAGCGCTGCAGGGACTCTGGCAGCGCTTCTTTATGTTCCTTTGCAGTTAACCCCCACGCCGATTTTCCAATTAATACCTAAGAAATGTCGTTATTTTCGTAAATTATGTTGTAAGTGACCTAAAATATGTAGTAAGTAAATGAATTTGGAAATGCGGCTCCTAGTTCTCCCTTTTCCATAGGTGCTATCTATACTTATTAGCGGTAAAATAGAAATAATGTTGAAATTGAAAGGTGATTAAAATGACTTGGAATATTAATAGCTCAATAAAAGCAAATATAGACCGTTTCGGGGTGATTTTAGATAAGGTCAGTCTCCCAAATGGCGATGAAAAGACTTTTTCCTATTTAGATTTTGCTAAAGGAGTTTGCGTCCTGCCCATTACAGAGAACAAAGAAATTCTTTGTCTAAAGCAATATCGCCATGCTATAAAAAGCTGGGAGTGGGAGCTGCCTGCAGGGATGATTGATCAGGAAAGCGATTCTCCCCTAGAAACCGCCAAACGAGAACTGGAGGAAGAGACAGGCTTTAAGGCTGAACATTGGCTCGATCTAGGAAGCTTCTACCCGTCCCCCGGCTCAACCAGCGAGGAGATTCATCTTTTTGCTGCAGCCGGTTTAACAGCAACCGAGCAGAACCTGGAAGACAGCGAACAAATAGAATTACATAAAATATCAATGGATGAATTGAACTCCCTGATAAAAAATGGAGAATTTAAGCATGGTGCGGGGCTGGCGGCTGTGTTGCGGTATAAGTTAATAGTGGATTAATGTATAAAGATAGAAACAGCGGGAATATAAAGTGGTGTGTCCTCATGATGGGTCCATGTGGATAAGTTTGTTTATAACTCAACCGATTCTGTCCTCATAGAAGGTTTATAAGGACAAGTTTGTGAATATCTCAAGCGTCTTTGTCCTCATAGACGGTTCATGTTGACAATCTTGTTAATAACTCAATTAATTTTGTCCTCATAGAAGTTTTATGAGGACAATTTTGTTTATAACTCAGGCTTTTCTGTCTACATAGACGGTTCTTGTTGATAAGTTTGTTTATAACTCAGGCGAATTGATTAGATGAAGTGCGGTTTGTACACATCTGAGGTAAAAAGGAGGTAAAATGGAGCAGCTTTTTTTAATACAACATGATTCAAAACTACCGATTTAGAAGCTTGGGTGAGAAATAAAAAGGAAACCCTCGGCATCAAATAGAAGTGTTATTGCGGAGGTGTTTTGTTATGACGGTTAAATATTCCCCTGGCGACGTACAGGAATTGCTTGGAATTGACAGCAATACATTACGGAAGTATGCCACTCTCTTGGAAGGGCATAGGTATCACATACACCGTAATAATAGAGGCCACAGATGCTATTATGAGAACGATGTTATCACACTCCGCAAATTAATCGAATTCAGTAGGCAAGAGGGCAGGACTCTGGAACAGGCTGTCGAAGAAGTGATGGTCTGGGTTTCTCAAGAGAGTAAAACGGCCGTCGTTACAGAAGTAGTTCCGGTTGAAACAACTATTGATCAGGATAAGGAGCATGTGCCGATAGAAGGTACAAATGAGCATGATTCCAATCATGCTGAGCTTTTAGAACGTATAGAGCATTTAGAGCAAATAAACTTAGATTTAATCAAATATTTGAAGGAAAAAGCAATATCAGAAGCGATGCAGGAAGAAAAGCTTAATGAAATCATGAAGTATGTAAAAAGAGCGGAGCAGCTAGAAGAAGAACGATATAAAGTGATAGAAGAGACAAAAAAGCAGATTGCAGCCGGCGTCCAAAAGAAATGGTGGAAATGGTGGAAATGAGATAAGTTATAGGCTCAAGGATACAGATTATTTGACACGAGTGATTGGAAATCCTCCGTATAGACGATTAAATCTCCTCACTCCATAAGATCCTCATCAGCAAACTTTCAAGCTTTGGTACAATTTTATGAATAAAACAGGAAGTGATATTTCCCACTTCCTGTGAATGGTCATTATGCCAGTAAATCTATAAAATCCAACTTCTTCTTCTACTTTGCTCGGGCCGATCATGTGATGTTGATTTACTTTCAATAGATGTAGTAGTTGATTGCTGATTTCTCTTACTCCTTTCTATTAACCTATCAAGTTTTTGAACGGCCCTTTCAAGCTCCAATTCTGTCAATTCTCCTTTGGCATATAAGCTGCACAACATTCCATATGCTATTGCTTTTGTATCAATATCTACATGTACAGTTAAATCTACATCGGAGTTACCGCTATCTCTAATTAAACTATTTAGTTGATTTTCGCTCAGTCTTTCCAAATTTCACCCTCCTTATCTAGCATAATAGGGATACCAGATAATAGTATCAAGTATCCCTAGCACGACTATCCTTTAATGAAGGAGCATTATATTAGTCTTAATATTTTTCTTTCTCTTTTTTCTCCTTCTTCTCCTCTTCCGACTCTGCATTTGCTTTTGTACGAACTTTTGCACGAGCTTCACTATCTACACAAATGTCCACAGAAACGCTCGCGTTTCCACTATTCATAATTTTTGCTGTAGCAGTGTTAGCATTTTTGTCTTTTACACTAACCTCTGTCTCATTTTCTGCTTCATTTTCGACTTTATTATTTAACTTATTTTCTACATCAACGTCATTATTATTTTTGCTGCTTTTTTTACTAGAATACTCTTTATTACTACTCAAGATGATGTCCCTCCTTTCAAATTCACATACTATAAATTATTCATATAACTATTAAGTGTTCGTAAAAGTAGATATATGAATGCGGATTTTTATGTAAAAATTTTAGTTATAAAAAAAGAGAGTGCCCCAAAAGTAAGTTCGGGGCACTCTTTTTTCACGTTAGGATTTGCATTTTATTATTTTCCGGTGTATCGGAAGTAAGAAACTATATACTACTAAATACAAGGGGATTGAAATAATAAAGCTCCAGCCATGGACCTTCATATATCCTACCTTCCTCATCCCCCATTCAATTAAAGTAGAAATAATGGCAAAAATAATGACCAATGTCCATTTGTTTGTCTTTTTTAAATAATTCAAATAAATTACGGCGAGTGAGGAAGGAATTAAACTGTAGCTTAAAAACTCACCTATTCCAGTGATTTTCGGGTTGCCAAAATCCACGAGATCTAACATTTTTCCAAATAAAGAATCAGAAATCCATGCAAAGTAACCAATGACTCCAAAAGTAATATAAAATTCTCTCCAACTTATTTCCTTTTTAGTCATAAAAAGAGCATACAAAAACAATAGCAACGATACCGCAATCGGAAGCCAGATCCCTTGTGCATGTAAATCTAAATTCCTCGTTATCGAATTCAAGGACATCACCTCGTATTTAGTATTTCCAAATCTAAGGTGAATATTTCTAATTTAAAACCTATTCCAGGCAACCTTAGACCCTCCACAATCAAAACCATAAAAAGTATTTCGAATACTCAAATTGATAACAAAAACAACTAAAATTGCAAAAATAGCCCTCAAAATCCATTTTTGAAGGCAAAAAATAACGTTATGAAAGATTGGATTTGGACCATAAAAATTGGTTTGATTAGTTTGGGATTTAGCATTGGTATATAAAGATAGGAATAATAGTGAGGTTAACTATAACACGGAAAAAGAAGAGGTATTGAGGGAACTCTGTTTAGTATTAAAAATAAAAAAAGCTCCGCAGGTAGGTCTCGAACCTACGACCAATCGGTTAACAGCCGATAGCTGTATCAATTGAGCTAAACCGGCACAATTAAAATTTATATGGTGGAGGATGACGGGATCGAACCGCCGACCCTCTGCTTGTAAGGCAGATGCTCTCCCAGCTGAGCTAATCCTCCAAAAATGGTGACCCCTACGGGATTCGAACCCGTGTTACCGCCGTGAAAGGGCGGTGTCTTAACCGCTTGACCAAGGGGCCCACTTTAAAAATTTAGACAAAATAATAGCCCCAACAGGGGCTTAGCCTGGCAACGTCCTACTC
>NZ_JBITPF010000046.1:0-23589 GCF_050468025.1 Neobacillus sp. NRS-1170
TATTAGCTGGTTTAGTTGAACAAGATTAATGACTATATTTGATGAAATTACATTTGGTAATAATTTGGAATACCTTGGAAGTATCCACATAACTATAAATAAAGGACAAGATATGGGTAGGTGTGCTTATGTTTAAAATTTTCTTATTTGTAATGTTAATAGTTTTAATAATTTCCATTCTCCTTATTATTCTTATTAAAAATAGGAATCAAGCTACCCAAATCTATACCATTCAAACCTTTTTAGGCAGTAGTTCCAATAATGTACCTGAAGATGATCCAATTGAGCAAAAGAAATCATTAATTGATGTAATAAATGATTTCTTTAAGGAGCAGAACGATAAAATTATTGATGATGATAATGCAGACAGTGATAATGATGGAGATGACACTGGAGAATAGTGTCAATCCCTAACGTTTTTTAGTAAAGCCCCCGTTAGTTAAACAAGCACCTTCTCACCTAATCGCATATAATCGCTGTATGATTCCATATTTTAGAAAGTTCATTATCTGATTTGTTTGTTCAATCGTCGATAAAATTTCACATGGATAATAAGCAAGAAATAAATAAATGGATACAACAAGAATGAATAGAATAAATTCCACTTTATGTGCCACAAGATACCAACTTTTATACTAAGCCACTCATAAGAGGTTGAAAAAGCAGACCATACGATAAGATATATAGTTTTTTCCCACCGAGCACCTCTATACGGATAGCAGTTTATAATCATAGCTGCGAAAATTGGATAAAGACCTATGATAATCCATAATGCACTTAACTCGACCTTATCAACCTCGAAAAATCCCCATGCTTTATGATAACTTGCAAATGCGTCTACTAATGTACTTACAAACATACCAAAAACAACAGTCGGATATATTTCAGTAATAGATAATCGTTTTTTCATAAAAAATGCTATAGGATAAATAATCAACATTGTCCCGAAAATAACAAACCAACTCATTGAATCACGCTTCCAAAAATGATTATATAAGAAGTATTTGTGAATAATTGGATTTCAATCCATTTTTAGTGGACCCTTCTTAATTAGTGTTATACAGCTAACCTACCCGTTGTAAAATAAGAAAAGGCTGCCATAATGACAGTCCTGATCTTCAACTCTTGCACCCGTTAGCTTAAGTATAATTCTTCACAAACTTTTTATCTCTCCCTTTGAAGTTGGGTTTAGACTTTTAGTTTTCTCACTAATAATTTCATTAGTAGAATACAGAAATAAGAGATTACAGTAATTATTAATATTGAAAAAACATAATTAAAGACCAGTAAATCGGTTGCGTTTTCTTGGGGACTTAGTAACCCTACTGTGAGAGGAAAGTCATCCTCCATAGGCGTTAATGTTGTGTTCTGTTCGATTATCGGTAGTGGAAAACCAAGTCTAAGATGGGATAAATCATTAGAATTTGACATAATCACTGTATCAAATATTGGGGAAATTGAAACTGCAAGCCATCCAATAATTAAAGAAATAAAAAAAAGGCGACGATTCATTTGGATTCTCCTTTAGTTTTCATAGCTAAATTATACATAGAATTTCTATGTATGTAAATCCAACTTATATAAAAGTTTTATTTAACTAACCTGCTTCGTTTGCGGAACAAGAACAAGGGCTGCCGCAGCAACCCTATGTTCAACTCAAGCACCTAATTGTTGAATTAATCGAGTAACCTTTTGTTGATAAATAAGTAAACAGTTGTTAATAAAACTAGCATTGCCATTATAAGAACCGTTACTTCATAAGGATAGTCAATAAAGCTATTGATAACTGCTAACAATCCTAAAGGCAGGAAAAAAACTAGTCCTGTTACTTTACCTAATAAAAACTTATTTTTAATCATTTTTTCATTAAATCCTGCTAATAACCACGTTTGTTTTTTCACAGCTACTAAGTAAGACACAAGTAAAAGAGCTATACCAATGACCAATAATCCGTAATCCATCTTTACCCCCCTCAAAACCCCTCGAACTTTTAATTATTAACATTATATTTCTGTAAATATTATGTAATTCCTTCTTAAACTAACCTCCCTCAATAAAGAAAGCGAAATCTCCCGATTTCTCCGTTTTTCTTAGATTTTCATAATAGTTTAGCTTCCTGTAATCACATAATAGATGGGTGAACATTACTGAAAAGGATAAAACTGGGTCCTTAGAGAAAAAAGACTTATAGCCCACCATACCAATCACTTACAGAAATTGGAGGATGAGTCAAAATATGATCGCACTGGTGGATATCCACATTTCTCATGGAGGTCAACCCTCCCATACCTCACAGAGTCTTCGCTCTCAAATTCCTTCGTTCAACCTTTCCATGAGGTGGATGTCAGCCATGCTGCCCCACAGGGTCCTTTGCCCGTAATTTAGTTGCTTTGCCTACTAATCCGTGCTTCAAATGTACCCAAAACTATAAAATACTCAGCTACTATTTAATCTAATATAAAACAGAATCAAGCTGCCATTTCTATGTTCTTTGCTACTGACAAATGAGGAACATCCTTTAACATCTTTTCTGCACTGAATTCAAATTGCTTTTTACTTATACTAAAGAAAATACGGATCAGTTTATTACATAATGCAATAAGGGACTGCATCTTCTTTAATGGATTGTCAGAACGTTGAGTATAGTAAACATGTAATGCTTTAAAAGCTGAATTTTTTGCAACTAGAATCATACACACTCTAAACAGTAGAGCCCTCAGTTTCTTCCGGCCCCTTTTTGTAATCGTTGTTTTTCCCTTGTGCTTACCAGAAGTATTTTCTTTTAAACTTAAGCCAGCTAGCTTAATGATTTGTCGGGGATGTGTATAATCATTGAGGTCACCTACTTCCGCAAAGAAACCGGCAACCGTATCCCTTCCAACACCTTTAATTGCTAACATTTGTGGTACACCAGGTATTTCATCAAGTAAAATATCTATTTTTGAATCTAATTCTTCGAATTTAAGCTGAATTAAATCATATTTATCAAGTAACGTTTGCAGTTCCAGTTTAGCCATATCCGAGCCTTGACGAAGTCCGATGGACTTACTGGCTGCTTGCTTTAACTTTTTAATCTTATTAAGCCCTACACTCCGGGTAACGGCTTTTCTTAAGTGAGTAAGCAGTTCTTGATCAGAGAAATTTATTATTTCATGGGGTAAAGCATATAGTTTTAAGAATTGTAAGGCCGCCTTTCCTTCCCACTTCTTAAAGACTGTAAGAAATTCTGGAAAGTACCGATCTATCCAGTTATGGACTTGCCCTTGGACCGTTTGGAGGTCATCAGTTAAAAGATCGCGTATTTTTTTCGCCACTCGGAGTTCTGCATAGACTCCTTGCGGAATCGTAGGTTCGGCGTATCTTCCGTCTTTGACCAGCTGGGCAATTACTCTTGCGTCCTTTACATCATTTTTAGTTGGTGAATTATCATCCAGTTCTTTGGTTTTCTTAACATGCAAGGGATTAACAGCCACAAACTTAATCTCATTTTCTTTTAAAATATGAGCTAAGTTGAACCAATAATGACCTGTCGGTTCCATCCCAACCACAATTTTTCCATGTTTTGTTCCTTCTTTATTTCCGAAATCCACTTAAGAAAATGATAGAATCCCTCTTTTGTGTTTTCAAAATAACAAGGTGATCCGAACTCCATTCCTCTAAAGTCCTGGGCACGTGCCACATGCTTGAATTTAGCGATGTCGACCCCTATAATAAGTGTTTGAGAAGTAATTTGAGCAATCTTCTTGTTTTGGTTATAATTCATTTTAAGGCCTCCTGGTATTTGAGTGTTGTCCTTTTCGCTGGCCAGCTTCAGGACACTCTCATTCTACCAAGAGGTTATTTTTTTGTTCAAACCTCATTTTCACTCATTACAGGAATGCTGCCCCGTTACTTGAATAAAAAAAGATCGCCGCAGCGATCATTCTTGAGCTCAAGCATGCATTAGTTAAATATGAACAGCGTGTTTGATCATTTAATTTTTTCCATTCTATTCCTTATGTGGGTAGGAATGTTTGCTATTAATGAGCTTTCGCAAATCACCACGAAAGAAGACATCTTTCATTTCATGGAGTCGAAATGGGATAAATGGAGCTAAGAACGGAACACCCATTGATTTTAGTGAAGCCATGTAGATAATTAAGAGAATGAAACCGATAAGAATCCCTGTAAGTCCAAAGAAATTACTAATTAATACAAAGCCAAACGAAGAAAATTTAAGGGTCCCCATAATCCCCCAGCAGCAATCGTAATACTCGTTAAAAAATTCACTCCAATGATCATGAGCGTTAAAGGGTGAATAAGTTTTGCAGTTATTGATGTCTGTCCAACCGTAATTGCCCCTATTAATGAAACAATTTGCGTTTTAAAAAAATTTATTGTAAATGAAATCTATATTGTCATTCAACAGGTCATTGGCTATGAGAGCACAGGTGAGATGATTACCCTTCAAATCTCAGAAAACTATATTGAAAACGAATCAATTGGTTTATGAAAATGCCCCTATTATTAGGCCGCCTGCAGTAATAGTTTGATGAATAGGGACTAATTCTGCTTCCACATCAAATTCTGTTTTTCTAGATTTCTCTGACATCCTCAAGATCGTTGATTCAATGAAGGAACGATTCTCTATTTCATCTGATATCTGCATGGAAAACGCCCCCTATGAATAGCACTAACGCCTTGAAATTCCAAAGCGTTAGTGAAAAAGTGATCTTATTCTCGTCTGAAATCAGCCTCTTGTAATGGAACCATCTTTGATTTCTTTACAATTTTATAGCTAAAATATCCAAGTAAGAATAAAGGTAATCCAATATAAGAAACCAGAATTCCATACCAGTCAATCTTATCCCCGATAAATGCCCCGTAATTTGTTCCGAGCATTGCCACTAAACATAATATTGTCGCTAGTATTGGTCCTAACGGGAACCATTTCGCAAAATAAGGAAGATCTTTAAAGTCTCTGCCTTGCGCAATAAAAGCTTTTCGGAATCGATAATGAGTTACAGAAATACTTAACCAAGAGAGATAACCTGCTAGACCAGCGGCATTTAATAACCAAGAATAAACTGTTCCGTCACCGAATAGGGAGGTTAGGAAGCAAAGCATTCCTACAAAAGTAGTCATATATAACGCGTTTACCGGAACGCCGCCTTTATTTACTTTTTTCAAGAATGCTGGTGCTTTACCTTCTTCTGCCAATACCCATAGGACCCGTGAACCAACATATAAACATGAGTTTCCTGCAGATAAAACAGATGTAAGGATGACAGCATTCATCGCAGCTGCGGCAAATGCCAGCCCAGCATGTTTAAAAACAAGAGTAAATGGACTTACCCCAATATTTTCAAGATCGGAACTTAATAAATTGGGATCATTATAGCTAACTAAGCATCCGATGACGAAAATGGCTAAAACATAGAATAAAAGAATTCGCCAGAAGATTTGCTTAATCGCTTTAGGGATATTTTTTTCAGGATTTTCACTTTCACCTGCAGCTACTCCAACCATTTCAGTTCCTTGAAAGGCAAATCCTACTACCATAAAGACACTAAATATGGATAAAAGACCTCCCTTAAATGGCGCCTCTCCTTTTGTAAGATTTCCGAATCCACCGGTATGTCCATTCATAATTCCAAAGATCATCAATAATCCAACAACAATAAAAATCATAATGGTTACAACCTTGATAATAGAAAACCAAAATTCGGATTCACCATAACCTTTTACAGATAAAACATTTAGACCAAAAATAAGGACGAGAAAAATTGCACTCCAGATAATGCCCGGAACATTAGGCAGCCAATATTTCATAATCAATGAAGAAGCCGATAATTCAAGAGCAAGAATAATAGCATTGTTATACCAATAATTCCAGCCAACAGCAAACCCTAAGGCAGGGTCAACAAATCTTGCTGTATAGGTACTAAAAGAACCCGAAATTGGTATAAATGCAGCCATCTCCGCTAAGCTTGTCATGAGGAAATAAACCATGATCCCAGCAATTAGATAAGCCGCAATCGCCCCCCCTGGTCCAGCATCATGAATGGTAGTACCACTAGCTAAAAAGAGACCCGTTCCAATCGTTCCACCGATGGCAATCATTGATAAGTGCCTAGTTTTTAATTTTCTTTCTAAGTGTTCATGTTGTTCTCCTGGATTTGTTTGCTGAGTTTGTATTTTTTGTACCGTTTGCATAAAACACCTCTTTTTTTAGTCTCTTATAATTAATTCTTATACAATCTTAAAAATACAATAAGACAGTATAAAAAAGCGCTTTCATAGATTCATTTATTTAAATAATAATATCCTCCAAAATAGTACATTAATTGAACTAATTCCAAGACATAAGTTACTGTGATAGTGATTGATTTTGTTCAGCAGCTGCATTACTGAGAATTAGGCATCCTGTTATTAAACAATCATGCTTGCTCTAATAATCGTAACCATTTTTTCCATTTTACGACGAAATTTAATACTCATTTCCTCAGATAAATTCTCCCTTATAATAATCAATGTATCGCCTTTTTCGAAAAATAAAGGGTCTTCTTCACCTATTTCAACTCCTACCATTCCATCAACACAATAAAAAACCTCTGCCGTTCCTGTCCCATCCAACATTAAATTTTGAATATCCTTATTAAACTGAATAAAGGTAAGCCCTCCATCCCACCCCTCTGATAACATTAAATTAAAGTCCCTAACAAACCCTTTGCTTCGTGTTGTCCATCCACCATCAAAACGATCTTGCTCAAAAGGCTTCAAAACCACGGAATGTTTTCCTTCATGCACAAGATACATTTCACCTTCAAGTGGCATTATTACTCTTTGGATACCTGGGAGATGCGTAAATAGGGATTCTTCTACTTCGATATCAGCGGTACTAATGCGCCATTGGAAATTCCGTTTACTATAATCCGCATCTTCAGGATAAATGGCCAGTTGCGTTGTTTTTCCACCGGACCATAAATTCGTAGTTTGTTCATTTTTTTTTACAAATTTTATTGAATAAGTCATATTCCCACTCCACATATTTATCAAAAAATTTTACTCTTTGCTCATTCATGCATATCCCGGCGATATTCTTCTATACTTTTGCTCAGACATCACACCTTTAACAAGGGGAGTTGTTGAGCTCCCCTGTAATGTAAAGAGCTGAGAAGCATTTCTGATAAAAGGTGCTTTACTCATTCGTTTCAATCTGTTTCGGTCTGGTCTTAGTCTTGCTTTAACATTGGCATTTTGATGTCTTTTTCTCTCGCTGTTTTAATCGCTAGTTCATAACCAGCGTCAGCATGGCGGACAACACCCATACCAGGGTCAGTCGTTAATACGCGCTCTAATCGTGCTTCTGCTTCTTTCGTGCCATCGGCAACGATAACCATGCCAGAGTGCTGAGAATATCCCATACCTACGCCGCCGCCATGGTGTAAAGAAATCCAGCTTGCGCCTCCAACTGCGTTAATCATCGCATTTAGGATTGGCCAGTCAGATACTGCATCACTGCCGTCTTTCATGCTTTCTGTTTCACGGTTTGGAGAAGCAACAGAACCAGCATCCAAGTGATCACGACCAATAACGATTGGCGCGGAAACTTCACCTGAAGCAACCATATCGTTAATAATTTTACCAAAACGGGCTCTTTCACCGTATCCAAGCCAGCAAATACGTGCAGGAAGACCTTGAAACGCAATTCTTTCTTGTGCCATACGCACCCATTTGCAAAGATGCTCATCATCTTTATATACACGAAGTAATGCTTCGTCAATTTTACGGATATCTTCTGGATCGCCAGATAATGCTGCCCATCGGAAAGGTCCTTTTCCCTCACAGAACAGTGGTCGGATGTAGGCTGGAACGAATCCAGGGAAATCAAATGCATTTTCTACGCCTTCGTCTTTTGCTACCTGACGGATATTGTTTCCGTAGTCAAATGTAACAGCGCCTTTTTGCTGCATTGTAAGCATTGCTTTTACGTGTGTTGCCATGCTTTGTTTAGATAGCTTTACATATAGTGCAGGATCTTCTTCTCTTAATTTAGCTGCTTCTTCTAATGAATAACCAACTGGAACATATCCATTAAGCGGATCGTGAGCTGAAGTTTGGTCTGTTAATACATCTGGGTTGAAGCCTTTTTCAATCATTAATGGTAAGATTTCTGCTGCATTGCCAAGAAGTCCGATGGAAAGTGCTTTTCCTTCTTTTTTCGCTTCAAACGCTATTTTAAGCGCCTCATCAAGGTCTTTTGTTTTTACATTGTTTCGATACGACGGTCAATTCTCCATTCATCTACATCAATCGCGATACAAACTCCATCGTTCATGGTTACTGCAAGTGGCTGAGTACCGCCCATTCCGCCAAGACCTGCTGTTAATGTAATGGTATGTTTTAATGAACCGCCAAACTCTTGACGTGCAAGTTCTGCAAATGTTTCATACGTACCTTGAACAATACCTTGGCTTCCAATATAGATCCAGCTGCCTGCTGTCATTTGACCGTACATCATCAAGCCTTTTTTATCTAGCTCATGGAAATGCTCCCAGTTTGCCCATGCAGGTACAAGGTTTGAGTTCGCAAGCAATACGCGTGGTGCATCTTTGTGTGATTTCCATACAACTACTGGCTTACCTGATTGAACTAAAAGTGTTTCATCATCTTCTAGTTCTAAAAGCGTTTTCACAATTGCATCAAAAGATTCCCAGTTACGAGCTGCTTTCCCAATACCGCCGTAGACAACAAGATCTTCTGGTCTTTCTGCTACTTCTTGGTCTAGGTTGTTATAAAGCATGCGAAGAGCAGCTTCTTGAATCCAGCCTTTTGCATGTAGTTCCGTACCTATATAATTTTTTATGATTCTTTTTTCAGATGTTTTCGTTTCCATAACATTAACTCCTTTTGTTTAACTATGGCTTAATTATAAAAATAAAATCTTTTGAAAAATACGAACGAAAAATTCGAAAACTTATAAATTCTTTAAAAATTGCGGATGTTTATATAAAAGTTTTTATCTAAAATAGCAATATTTTTAGATTTGTTCATTATTTTTATCATCCCATAAATAAAGGTCGATTCATTGTAAAGATCTTAAACAGTGAATAATTCCCTACTTTGATCAGCAATGTAAACAATCTCAGAAAGAATCCTGCAGCCTTCCATGTTATCGAAAGCTTCTCTTGCTTCTTCTTCTGTGTCAAATTCAAACATAGTAATATTTGAATTTGAATAGAGAGTGATGACCCACATAAAAATTTCCTCCAATTAAGCTTCTTTTCCCATATACCGATAGATGCTTTTAAAAGCAACCAAAATTTTTACTTAATCATACGGAATCTACTTATTTGCCATCATTATTATTTCAAACTTGATAGCTTTCTAGAGCTTAACCATATCCATCATGAGCTATGTTGATCCCAGGGCTGTTTTGTTGTTTAAATAATAGATCATATATTTAAACCCAGCCACGAAAATGGGATGCTTCTGCCATTTTTCTTATTCCAACCATATAGGCAGCCAAGCGCATGTCTACTTGGTATTGTTGGGCCGTGGAGAAAACCCTTTCAAATGAATCGACAATTTTATCACGTAACCTTTGGGCTACTTCATCTTCTGACCAATAAAAACCTTGGTTGTTTTGTACCCATTCAAAATAGGAAACAGTTACACCGCCAGAGCTTGCAAGTACGTCCGGTACAAGTAATACGTTACGATTTGTTAAAATGTGTGTGGCTTCAAGGGTTGTTGGTCCATTTGCGGCTTCCACAATAATATCAGCCTTAATCTTATTTGCATTCCCGCGTGTAATTTGATTAGAAATCGCGGCAGGAACAAGAATTTCACATTCTTTTTCAAGTAACTCCTGATTCGTAATAACGTTTGTAAATAAATTTGTTACGGTACCAAAACTATCGCGCCGATCAAGTAGATAATCAATATCAAGCCCTTCCGGATCATAAAGCGCACCATATGCATCTGAAATGCCAATCACTTTTGCTCCTGCATCTTTCATAAATTTTGCAAGATAACTTCCTGCATTCCCAAACCCTTGGATAATAATGCGTGAACCCTTTATTGGAATCCCTCTTTGTTTTGCTGCCTCTTCGATGCAAATCGTCACTCCGGCAGCCGTTGCCGATTCACGCCCTTGAGAACCTCCAAGTACAATCGGTTTTCCTGTAATAAATCCTGGCGAATCAAATTCTTGAATACGGCTATACTCATCCATCATCCATGCCATTATTTGCGGGTTTGTATAGACATCTGGTGCAGGAATATCTTTCGTTGGCCCGACAATTTGGCTAATAGCTCGCACATATCCTCGACTTAAACGTTCTAATTCAAGAAATGACATGCTGAGAGGGTCACATATAATTCCCCCTTTTCCACCGCCGTATGGAAGATCAACAATACCGCATTTTAAACTCATCCACATGGACAACGCTTTTACTTCCTCTTCACTTACCTCCGGATGAAAACGTATTCCCCCTTTTGTAGGACCAACAGCGTCGTTATGTTGAGAACGGTATCCAATAAAAATTTTAGTGGAACCATCATCCATTCGGACTGGGATACGTACCGTAAGGATTCTAAGCGGCTCTTTTAATAACTCATACATTTCCTCGCTATAGCCTAATTTTCTAACCGCCATTTTTATAATAGATTGAGTGGAACTTAATAGATCCAATGTCTCATTTTGCGAGCCATCTTGTTCTTGAACTCGTGCGCCATTTACATCAACTGCCACTTTCATTCGATGCACCTCTTATTTAAGTTGTTTGAATGGAATGTACCAATTTATTATTGAATGCAATATTTAATGAATTTCTCTAATATCGGATAAACGAATAGAGAGATTTTTTTGCTGTCTGTCTTTTAATAGAAGTGCTTGTTTCTGTATATCAATTAGACATACACGGCCATTGCATGTTAGTAATGAACTATTCTCATAGTAAGTAATTGTAATATATTCTTTTTTTGTCAACTCTTTTAAAAACATCTTTTATCCCTTTCTCAAAAGCTTGGAATTTCCGAAATAAAAATAATTTGAACCTTTAGATTGTATAAGTTCTGTAATATTCAGTAAGAAAATAGTCACCGGAGCAAACAATGCTCCGGAATGACGTTAAAGATTTGAACAAGAGGCGAGCATAGCCACTATAACTATTCCTCCCATTTTCGAAATAGGGATGATTTTGAAAGATGTTGGTCTAAAAACAACTCCATCACCTTGATTACTGTTTGGAAATTTCCTCTTTTTTAACATGTAAGTTTTTTTCTACAAATGATTTCCAGTCGATTTGATATAACCAGCTTGCTGCTGCCTCAATATCCTTTGAGAACACACGATCTTGCGTAATGCTTGGGATAAGTTTTCTCGCTTCTGTATAAAAAGCATTTGTAAATGAAGCCAGCTTATCTTTTCCACGATATTCCACTGCCTGCAAAGCGCAAATAAGTTCAATTGCCAATACACGGCGGACGTTTTGAATGATTTGATGAGCATGTCGGGATCCAATTGTTCCCATGCTTACATGATCTTCCTGGTTCGCTGAAGATGGGATGGAATCCACACTTGCCGGGTGCGCCAATGTTTTGTTTTCTGATACAAGGGCAGCTGCCACATATTGCATAATCATAGCTCCCGACTGCAAACCCGGCTCTGGGCTTAAAAACGGCGGTAAATCATTTAGCTGCGGATTGACGAGACGCTCAATTCGGCGCTCTGAAATATTCGCAAACTCCGCCATGGCAATTTTAAGGAAGTCCATTGCAAATGCGATCGGCTGGCCGTGAAAGTTCCCTCCCGAAATAACCTTTTCACCACCATCGAAAATAAGCGGATTATCGGTTGCTGCGTTCATTTCAATTTCAAGTTTCTCTTTTACATAATCAAGTGTCTGCCATGAAGCACCGTGTACTTGTGGGATGCAGCGAAGAGAGTATGCATCCTGTACCCGAAGTTCTCCTTGCGAAGTGACAAGCTGGCTGTCACTAATCATTCGCCGAATACGCTCCGCGACTTCAGACTGTTGACGATACCCACGTGAAAGATGGACATCAGCATCAAAAGCATCCTTAATGCCACGTGATCCTTCTAATGTCAATGATGCTATCGCTTCCGTTTGAAGTGCAAGCTGCTCGGCTTCGATGTAATTGACTAGACCCATTGCCGTCATAGCTTGGGTACCGTTAATTAACGCTAAGCCCTCTTTCGCTTGCAATGTCAGTGGAACGATACCTTCCTTCGACAAAGCTGTGACGGCCTGCATTTGTTCCCCTTTATAAAACACTTCACCCTCACCCATTAGCACAAGTGCCAAATGGGACAGTGGTGCTAAATCCCCACTCGCTCCAAGTGAACCTTGCTGCGGAATGACCGGATGTATATGTGCATTCAAAAGCTCAAGCAAGCGTTCAATGACTACAGGACGTACTCCAGAAAAACCTTTTAATAATGCGTTAGCACGAAGCAGAAGCATGGCTCGTGAAACTACATCAGGGAACGGTTCTCCTACCCCGCATGCATGAGAGTGAATCAAATTCCACTGCAACTGCTCGACATCTTCAGCATCAATCAATACATCACTAAACTTTCCAAACCCAGTTGTAATACCGTAGATGACTTTCTTTTGCTTTACGATCATTTCAACAGCTTCCCTGCTTTTTTCCACATTGCTCCAACTTTCCGCTGAAGCTTTAACAAACGCATCATTATATAAAACCTCTTTTGCTTCTTCAATCTTTAAAGTCTGACCTGTTAATACAACCATTTCTTACACCCCTTATCATTTTTTAAAAACCAAAAAGGGGGCCGTATTGACAGACGTATCCCGTCGTCAATACAGCCCCCTGTTTAACTAATAACTATAGGCTTTAACTTATTTAAATGTGGTTAATACCTAATCCAATCGCTTCATGCTCAAACCCGCGAACCGGTGCTCCAATTGTTCCATACACTGCAACGGCAATCCATTCGCCTTCTGCCTTGTTTTCAAACGGATAGCCTCGAAGAATCGCAAACCGAAGCCCTGCTGTTCTAAGCATTCCGCCAAGCTCAACTTGACCACGTGTTACACCATGCATCGCTTCAATAATTGCATGATACAATGCATGCATTTCACGATAAAGTTCAGCGTTGACTATTTCTTGCCTTTTCGCTGATGTTTCAATGGCTGCTACGATTTTCTGCAGCTCCATTGATCCAACCTTTCCTTTTCCATAGCGCCAATTCATTTGCGTAAACTTACTTACTAAAGCTTCTTCCTCTTCTTCTGCAAACGCGTACATGATTGCCTGCTGACCAATTTTTCTGTCGAATCCCTTCGTCATGCAGTTACCTCTTTTTAATTTTAATTTTCTAAATTGACTAATAACTGATTTCTATTTTAAACATATTCCTATCGTTAGGTCAATAAATATTTTTCCCATATTATTTTATATATACATTCAAATTTATTTCATAATAGATGTGTTACTACATTAGCCTGATACTCAAAATCTGGTTTCAATTCATCAATATCTACTTTGTTTCGATTATAGGCATCCTTCCAGTGGCCCCTGAAATTCAGAATCGTTTCCGTACTCATGTTATGTTAACGTAACAAGTATAGGGTATATATTCGTATTAAATAGGTCTTCGTATAGAAGCTAAATTAGTATAATGCATGTTATTGGATATTAGCTGGATTCGTTCTATTTATTTTTATGTTTTTTATAAATGCAATAAGAAAAAGAAAAAGAGGGAGTACAACTTCAAAAGAAAAAAAGTAAAAAATTCCACTTTTAGATAAAAAAGAAACTAGTTGCTGATAACTAGTTGCTACCCAAAAACCAAATATTATTTGTAGAAAACCAAATGGGAGGACAAATGGCCTATAATCTTTTACGTCTAGATACTGAGCTGCCCCAAGTACGAGCACATAATAAATGGCTGAAATTTTTATAAATATTCCTGTAACCCATATAGCCATTACAATCGATTCAAGATGCTCAAAAAATTGACCGAGACTGATATACCTAGCAACATTCACTACTGGATATATCTCTTCTTTAATCATACCATCCAGAATAAAAATCGTAATTAAATTTGTAAACACCATCGTTAGTACAACTGTTACAACAGAAATTAAGCCCCATTTCCGTCCCTTTTCTGGATTTTTCAAAAATGGAAGAAAAAAACTAATATAAAAAAAATCACCCAGCCATGATTGAATTGGAATCGCACCTTGTAAAGATGGTAAAATACCATTGCCCATAATTGGAAGTATATTTTGGACTTTCATATCGGGTAAAAGAAGAACCCCCATTATCAGGAGGGGAAAAACAAATAATGGGAAAAAAGTTTGTGTCACACGTGCTAAAACTTCTAGTCCTCCATATGCTACAGACACACAGACTAAAACCAGACTAGCTATTACCACTAGTAGTGGAGTCTTGGGAAGGAAGTTTGCAATAAACTCAGCATACTCACGTAAGATAATCCCATTTTCTTTGAGTTTAATTGATATTCAACAAATTGATCCGTGTAAGTTTTTTTCAGGAGATTAATCGTTCTAGCCTCTTCTGGATGATTATGTGATAAGGGGTAACCATGACGTCCTTCTTCAAATATATATATTTATACTACGTCCCTTATTTCTATAAACGAATCAAAAAATGTAATAAATTCAATGTCTTCTCCACAAAGTTCATAAACATAAGGGAGTGTGAACGGTAAACTAAAAAGCAATATTTTAATTAAAGCACCTGTTAGTTGAACAAATATATGAAAGGTTCTCCTAATGGAAGAACCTCTTTTTGATAGGATAATACAATTAGTAAAGAACTTTTTTATATACGTAAAATTATTAAGATAATAATCCAGAAATTTTTGAATACCGCTGATAAATCAACCTTATTAGCTTCTCATTCTTACTGCATAAGGATAAATTGGATCTTTTAATTGAAATTCATAAGTAAGACCATCTACAATTCCAACTATTTTTTCGCTATCGTAAAGATCAAGCATAAATCCAGCCATTTCTTTGGCAGTATGGTATTTAGGAAGAAGTCCTTCAAACTTAACATTTTCTTCTAAATCATTCGATACTTTTGCAAATTCAGTTTCAGTTGCAGCAGGAGCTAATACTTTTGCTTGCATTCTTGCACCTTTTTCTTTTAATTCATGAGCAAGCCCTTCAGTAAAGGCACTTACATAGAATTTAGAAGCACAGTATGTGATTGCATTTCCAATAATCGTATAACCCCCACCAGATGAAACGTTAATTAATTGTGTTCCTTCAACTGTTGAATAGTCACGCACATAAAGAGAAGTTAAAATAGTTAAAGCTTCGATATTTAAATTAAGCATTGTCTCAATTTTAGTTAAATTTTGATCTCCAACTGATGCAAAATTACCAAAACCTGCGTTATTAATCCACGTTTCAATTTCATATTCCTTTAAATCTTCATATAATGTATAAGCATTTTTCGTATTTGATAAATCAACTGTTTTTATAACGACATCTAATTCTGTATTTACTTTCACAATCTCTGTTTTTAGTTTTTCAAGCTCCTCAGTTCTACGTGCCACAATGACTAAATTTTTACCACGAGCAGCAAAAGCAAGAGCTGTTTCATATCCAATACCAGAACTTGCACCTGTAATAACTGTATATTTTTTCATTTTATTGCCTCCTAATATTTTGTTATACTAACAAAAATTGATTGTTAACTTTTACGGATTTATTATAGTGGTTAGAGTAAACTCTAAGTCAAACCTATTTTTTACACTTGATTAGCATTGGTTAAAAATGGAGGGTTTTATGTATACAATTGGCGAAGTGGCACAACTAGTAGGAGTTAGCACACATACATTACGTTACTATGAAAAAGAGAATATCATTCTTCCAGATCGGAATGAACATGGAGAAAGAAAATATACTGAATCGCATCTTCAATGGCTAAAATTTGTTTTAAAATTAAAAGAGACGCACATGCCGATCACAAAAATCAAAGAGTATGCCTTCTTGTATACTGAAGGAGAACATACAGCAATTTATCGATTAAAACTATTAGAAGATCATAAAAGTTCCATCGAAAACAAGTTAAAGACACTGAAAGAAACGAATAAAATGTTAGAACATAAAATTACTTCATATAAAGAAATGATTTTGAAAAGTAATGAAGTAGATACAAAAGCATAATATATGATGAAAATAAAATATTCTATAGTATTATTAAATTTAGGGTAAATAACGTAAACACATAAAAAAAGGAACGCACATATTAGATGTGTAATATGTGCGTTCCTTAATTAATTGTTATTGAACGAACGCACCTGTTTGTTTAAGAGTAATGTTTCACAATCTCTTCTACACTTTAATATAACTCCGATCCCTAATATAGGTTGTATTAGATACCGGAAAATATCAAAAAGACGACTTCTTAAAGTAATACTTGAGGAGTTTTTAAAAGGGTTAAACTTATCATGAATTTAACTTCTTGAATATAAATTTTTTTATCAACAGTCCTAATGTAATACCAAAAATCATGGCACTAAAAATATGGGAATAATAATCATTTATGGGTCTAATAGGGATATACTTGCCTTCTATTATCGCTGAGAATAAAAGTTCACATACTAACCAGGCCAGTAAACTGCACAAAGTAGTTTTAATAACTAAATGGCATGAACCCAACTTTTCAAATATATAGTAAAGTAAAATTGCAAAAACACTACCAACTAAAAAATCTACAATTAATCCTATAGTGAAAACAGGCCTGTTAAATGTAATAATAAGACTTGCTAATTCATAAATACCATACTTACCGATGCCAAAATAAGCAAATATCCTCGAAGCAATCTCTCCTGGTATTGTTGACAGAACACCTAATAAACCAATTTTTAACACCTTATCTTGGATCATATCATCGATTCCTTAATGTTTATGTGGATAAATTTAGTTTACAAATTATATATAATTTTATACGTAATAAAAGAAGACAATTTTTTATTCAAGAAAGGCACCTGATTGCAGAATATTGAAAAATACCAAATCACTTCAATAATGATCCTTATTTTTTACTAAAGCACCCTTCAGTTCAACAAGAAAAGATCCACCTGGCTTACAGAATGAATCTTCAACTCTTGCACCCACTAGTTTAAGTAGAATCCTTCACAATCTTTTTTTAAATTAATAAACTCGAATCTCTTAAATGTGTTGCTCCATATAAAGCACCTTCTTATTAATGAAAAGCGCCCGATTGCGGAATATTGAAAAACAAGAGTAAGCTTCAAAAATAGTTCCTCAGTTATTTTGCAAAAGCCATTCATAGTAAAGTGAAAAATGCTGTAAGCAATTTTAAAACTTTTTAGGATAATAAAATTATGTTCAGGACACATTATTGTCGTGGAGGTGATTTATTATGGCTAACAATCAACAACCAAACAAAACTCAAGCTGGAACTAACGCCCAACAGGTTAGACAACAAAATGCTCAAGCTGGAGCTGGTCAATTCGGAACAGAATTTGCTAGCGAAACTAATGCACAAGAGGTAAGACGACAAAACCAACAATCCCAGCAAAATAACAACCAAAACTCTTAATTTATGACTTTATAAACACTTCTTATCGCTTGGTAGGGAGTGTCTTTTTTATTAACTTTTTTTGAGGTAAAGCAATTTACAAACATATTTATTTTCACACTAAACCTTTGATTGAGCAAATTCATTACAATCCTCATTTACCTTACCATAAATATCCATTCTTCTTGCTAAGTGTTACTCATCAATCTGGACCGATTGCTGAACACAAGTTAAACACCGCTTTACAACTATCCGGCCCGTTAGCTCAATAAGAAAAAAGAGCTGCAGCAGCTCTTTTTTAAAATTTACACCCTTGCGAAAAAAAGGCTGTCGAGTGTTTCTAGACACACTGAGGATGTCCTAAGGTTCATCCTATTTGCCTTTTTATGAAGCTGGTTCAACTTTTGTTGCTTTATATTCTGAGCCATCCCATTGCAGATATACACGATATTTTTGCGAGCCGTTTGCTTTTGCTGATACAGTCCCGACTGAGCCGCCTGGATTGCTTTTGTCGCTCCCTAAAAACCATACAGTCATATTGCTTTGATCTATTCCAGCAGCAGAAGAGATTGTTTGCAGCATCTCCTGCCAATCTTGAGAACTTGAGTCATAGCTTGTAACATGCTGTTGACCCGTTTGTGCCGGTGTTTCCGGTGCTGGTGACGTTGTTGAACTTGACTGCGAGCTATCCGAAGTGGATGAGGATGAATTGCCTGCTGATGCAGTATCACTATTCGTTTGATCATTTTGATTTTGATCTTGAGTCGATGAGTCGTCATTTGTTTGATTACTTGTTGAACTCTTTTTTACAGCTGGCTTATCCTTCTTTTTGTTGTGAACCGATTGTTTTTCGGCTGAGGCTTGAACACTTTTTTTGGATGCTGCCTTGTTATCTCCCGTCGAAAAAATTGAGTACGAAACAAATGCAATAAGTATAAGTACGATTACTATTGATCCGTTTAAAATGAAATTGATTTTTTTTCTTTTTGTTCTAGACGTTGAACGTGAATTGCCTTGAAAATTATTCAAAATAACCACTCTCCCAAAAACGAGACTGTCAACATTCTACCATGTGAAGTGAAAAACTTGAAGTATTTTATCACAATCTCCCACATTTTGGTACCTTATCACTAATTGCTGATACCTTTCATAAAGCATTTTAACCATTTTGGAAAACAACTGATAAGCCCCTTTCTCATTGCCAATCACAAAAATATGTAAAAGGTAAAATATGCTTAAAATAAAAAGCAAAAATGCTATTGGTCGGCCTATTGATTCCATTATTGATAATATTGATTTGGTAACTTTTATCAATTCAAATAGGCAACAAGAAAGCAGTATATTTGTTGTAAACGGCTTGGACGTGATTGTGGAACGGCTGCATATAAATGATCAATCGATTATTGTTACTTTTAGAAATGCCCTTAAGACTATTGAGTTTGAACGTAAATTGAGAAAAGAATTTGTTAAAAAAGGATATGTAGCAAAATACAACTTTCATGATATCGTTGGGATTAGCTCCACCATCCAAGAAACGAAACAAATTGCCAAAAGGTTAGCTAAGACTGAATTAACTGTTTTAATTGAAGGTGAAAGTGGTACCGGAAAAGAGTTGTTTGCAAGTGCCATTCATAATGCTTCTTTTCGAAATAGCGGCCCTTTTCTTGCCGTTAACTTTAGTGCTTTATCGGATGATTTAGTCGAGAGTGAACTATTTGGTTATGAGGACGGAGCATTTACCGGAGCAAAAAAGGGCGGAAAAATGGGATTGTTTGAGCAAGCAAACGGTGGCACTATTTTTTTGGATGAGATTGGAGATATTAGTCTTAAACTTCAAGCACGACTACTTCGAGTATTGCAGGAAAAAGAAATCATGCGTGTTGGTGGAAGTCAAATTATCCCCATAGACGTTCGGATTATTGCAGCAACCAATAAAGATCTACTGAAAATGATTCGAGAAAATGTGTTTAGAGAGGACTTATACCATAGGCTTAAAGTACTCTTTATACACCTTCCCGAATTAAGGGCTCGTCGAAATGACATTGAATTATTGGCTAAACATTTTGTTGCGCTATCAGATCGTAAGGTCAAAATTGAACAAGTATTAATTGAAGAACTTCAAGGGTATCCATGGTATGGAAATGTAAGAGAACTTAAAAATACCATAGATTATATGCTTGCTGTCCGTACCGGAAACCAAATAACGAAGAATGATTTGCCTAATCAACATTATTTTCAAAAACCGCCACAATGGAAAACAGATAGTGACCCGATAGAGAGCATACCGCCCTTTTATTCAGGTTCAATCGCTCTTGATGAAGAATCACTTTTCATCCTCAACCTGATAATGAATTATGAAGAAAAGGGAAAGGTCATCGGAAGAAGGATTATTTCTGAAAAGAGCCAAGAAGTCGAAATGAACTTATCTGAGGCACAGGTTAGACACCGGTTGAATTTTCTAAAAATTCGAGGGTATTTACAAACAAAAAGAGGGAGGGCAGGAATTAATCTAACAAGAAAGGGTCTAGAGATTCTAACCACAAACTTAGAACGTAACCTTTGATTACTTTTCATCGGTGTAGTACAACTCAAAGTTTTTTTGCTGGTAATGGCCCATGAAATCAAGATACCACATTTTAGTTCTTGCAATTCCAATGTGCCATTGATTGGTGGATTCGTTATGTCCAAAATGGATTCGTTAAGGCATAAGGTAGATCAACCAAGAGTTAATTTTATCTCAATATAAGCATAAAACGGAAAAGCATCCAAACCGGTTCATTTGGATGCTTTTTTTCTACAATCTAAGACGAACACTATTAGATGTTCGCTGAGAGTAATTATTTTTCTGTTGCTATATTCCCCATTGCAATAGAAATCCTATTCCAACTGTTGATTTGATTAATTATCATTACAAGGTCAACATATTGTCTCTCGTCAAAATGTTCACGAACTCGTTGATAAAGTTCATCTGGCACGCGTTTTGTCGGGATTAAAGTTACGTATTCTGTAAACTCAAGAGCTACTTTTTCTGCATCTGTGTAAAAAGTGCACTCTCTCCAAGCACTAATACAATATATACGTTGTTCTGTTTCTCCCATTTTTCTAGCATCAGCTGTATGCATGTTAATACAATATGCACACCCATTTATTTGAGAAGCCCGAATTTTTATTAGTTCACGAAGTTTACGGTCTATACCTGTTGTTTTCGTATACTTCTCCATTTCCATCATTATTTTAAGTGCTTCTGGTGCTATATTGTAATAATCAACTCGTTGTTCCAAGTTAATTACCTCCTTAAATTTCTTTTACTTTAAGACAGTATTAATTTAGGTGCTAATCTTGAAGCAGCTTCTTTATATGATTTTTGTAATACTTCATTTGATTCTAGTAAAGCAGTTCCTTGTGCCCGAATGATTTGAAAAACTTCAATACAAAGGAAATTGAACATTGACTTCAGGTATTTATTAGAGTAATCCACTTCTGTATACCAACCATTATTGGTATAGATAGATTCATTTGCTTGTACGACAAGCTTTCTTCGTCCGTCTTTAAGTAGACCCACTGAGCCATTTTCAGTATATTTAAAAGTTTCGAGTGCGATCATGATATTGTCCATGTAATCTTTTAACTTTGATGGAATATTAAAATTATGCAAAGGTAAAACGATGACATTCGTATTTGTACTTTTAAATTGTTGTATGATCTCGGACATACGCTCCGTTATTTTTGTTCTTGGCTAGTTAACTCCCGTTCTTTTCGATGTTTTTCCCATGCACTTAAAACCGTTTTATCTATCATAGGCACTACATCACTGTACAAGTTAATCTGTTCAATTACTTCGCTATCAGAAATTAATTCTTTATAAGCTTACAAAAAGTCGTTAAAAACCTGCAAGCAAACTGAAGATGATCATCTATTTTTGGATGTGCGTTAATGATAAGTGTTTTGTTCATTTTTATTTCCCCTTTAAAAGGAATTTTGGGTTACTATTAGAGACTAAGTTAATCGCCGATTAACATTGTCTATAATATGCGCTATAATTATTTTTGTCAAATGAATATGATTTACCCAAAAAAAATATCTTTTATTTGACTAAACACTCTAATTATTTCTAAGATACAATTTGATAACCCTTAAAATTAAAAGCAGGTGAGTTTTTATGCAGTATAGTGTCGGTGTCGAATATGCCTTACATTGTCTGGTTTATTTAATTGATGTTCCTTCCGAGGAGAGTATAGGGATTAAGGATTTGGCAGAATTCCAAGGACTTTCTGAAACATTTCTTTCAAAAGTTTTCGGTAAATTATCTAAGGCTGGCATTGTAAGTTCTGTCCCTGGTGTAAAGGGAGGATATAGGTTATCTAAGTCCCCAGAAGATATTTCCTTTTGGGATGTAGTGGAAGCAGTTGAAGGTCCTAAGCCTATTTTTCAATGTAAAAATATTAAAGATAATGGTTATTTGTATAGAGAAAACTGCTGTTCAGCTCCCTCCTCTTGCACCATCAATTTAGTTATGCTTTCTGCGGAAGATAAAATGCGTGATTACTTGCGTAATAAAACACTGTCATGGTTAAATGAAGAGCTTGATCGTGTCTTACCCAAACAAATACGTAAAGATACCCGGAAATATTTTTCGAAGAGCGACATATAAAATAAACCTCTCGTGAAATTCCTAAATATACAGGAATTTAGAGAGGTTTTTTGCTTAGTTCAAGGAAAAAACGCAACTTTCAATTTTCTATCGATAACTACAACCAATCTTGAACTAATCTGCACGTTTGTTTAAGAAGGAAAAGGCTGCCCCATCAGCCTTAACTTGTTTAACTCTAGCACCCGTTACTTTAAGTGCATTTTTTTACAATCCTTACATATGGTTTTCCCTCCTGAAAATACCACCAGCATTGGTTCCCATTACTATTACTAGGTAAATAGTATTGTATCATATCATTTAAATTGCCTATTTTTCACTTAAGTTATGAATAAACAGGCCATTTCATTAGGACAACATCATCCAATGATACATATTTATGCATGTAAATATATTTAATTAATTTAAGGAGGAGAATTTTTTATGAATAAAGACATCATCAAATATTTTATAGATAGAGTAATTAGGGTTAATCGTGGCGGACCAGAATCCAGAATTGGGAAGGTAATGGATGTAGGTGACGATTTTATCGTCCTTCTCACGGAAGAGGATGGGGTCGTTTACTACAACACAAATCAAATTAAAAGTTTTACAGAAAATATGAAGGGGCAGATGGAATTCAATATTGAAGTTCCTAATGATTTCGAATTTAAAAATGCGGCCAATTTCCAAGACTTGCTTGACTCATTGAAATTTCAATGGGTAAAAATTAATCGTGGCGGTCCCGAGAAGATAGAAGGCGTACTAAGTGATATAACTAAAGATTTTGTTTCCTTGGTCAATAAAGAGGAAATCGTTCGCCTTTCCATTTTCCACATTAAAAATATTAGTTTTGGAGTAAAAATTGAAAAGGAGGACGAAGAAAAATCTAATAACCAAGCAAGTAGCAAAACTGGAAGCCAAGAAACAAACCAATCAAAAATGGCTGAATCCAAAAAACAAGAGTCACGTCAAAAAGTTGTAAAATCAAACAATAACAGTCGAAATAAAAAAAATAAAACTAAAAATTAGCACAAATGTAACCTCTTTCTTAAACTCTTACACCCGTTGTGACTAATTATCAGTTGAATAAATATTCCACATAGATGGAATCCTACCGATTAAGAGTAAGGGATGTAAATTTACAACAATATCTACTGTCATGAATCATCTTATATATTCTGAAAATATACAGCCCTACTTCACTTTTTCCGCCTATACAGTAAATCCTTATTAAGCATAAAATAAGAAAGGTAGTTTTCAACCCACAAAGGTCTTTATGAACCGTCTGGTGACGGTTCTTTTTTACTAATAAAAAAGAACTCAGTATTCTAATGTATTTATGGTCAAATGCACATCATAAGTTAATTTCCATGTTCAACCAGTTGAGTAGAAGAGAACCT
>NZ_JBITPF010000047.1:0-67345 GCF_050468025.1 Neobacillus sp. NRS-1170
ACTTAAAGGGGATAATATCAAATTGCACGTCTTTTTCTAATTCTATAGATTTCCACATTGTTCTTCTATTTCTTGAACAAATAGCTCTTGTATATTTATTGTAACAGGGCCTGGTAACCCGTCCCTTACTTTTTTGCCATCGATTTCGATAATCGGCATGACCTCTGCTGTTGTACTGGACATAAACACTTCATCAGCCTGGGCCAATTCATCTAGTGTAAAAGTTCGTTCTTCAACAGGAATATTATTTTTTAAACAAAGGTTCAAAATAACATCCTTTGTGATTCCTTTTAAAATTAGGTTATTTGATTGGTGCGTAATGACAACGCCATTTTTTACAATATAGATGTTCGATGAGCTTCCTTCGGTAACATCCTGACCACGATGCTGAATTGCTTCAAACGCCCTTCCTTCAGCTGCTTTTTGTTTCGCTAATAGGTTGCCTAGTAAATTTAGACTTTTAATATCACAGCGCAGCCAGCGGATATCTTCAGTGAGAATTGTTTTTACGCCCGTTTTCAAACTTTCTGCAGGTCGTCCTGCTTCTTTCGTATAAGCCACAAGCGATGGGACGGTCTCTTCCGTAGGAAAAGCATGATTCCGCGGTGCGACTCCCCTTGTGATTTGCATATAAATCGTCCCAAGTTGAAGATTATTTTTGTCAATAAGTTCTTCAAGCAATTGTGTTATTTGTTCTATGGTAATTGGCAGCGAAATACCGATACTGTTAGAGCTTTTCACAAATCTCTCCAGATGTTCTATTACAGTAAACATTTTACCGTTATAGACCCGGATGACCTCATATACCCCATCACCAAATTGATAGCCGCGGTCTTCTACATCCACTTTTGCTTCAGATCGATCGATTATTGTACCGTTTAAAATTGCGAATTTCATTTCCGATTTCCCCTTTTATATAGTTATTCATTTTTTGCCAATTCAAAGATTGCTTGTGCATAAATCGCTGTTGCTTTTAACAAGTCTTCAATATACATATATTCATCTTTTTGATGAGCAATATCTGGTCTTCCAGGAAATAGCGGTCCAAAGGCTACACCCGATTTGAGGGAACGGGCGTAGGTTCCGCCTCCAATAGCAATCATTTCAGCTTTTTCACCTGTTTGTTCTTCATACACCTTTTTCAAGGTTTGTATGAGGAATTCCTTTTCATCCACATGATGCGGCTTAGAGTCTGAGAAATGGTTAATTTCGAAGCCTTCGTCTATAAGAAGATCATCCAGCTTGGTTTTAGTGTCCTCCATTTTGTTTGTAACAGGGTACCTGCATGTCATGCCTATACTGCCACCGGATTGTGGCGAAAATGACAGTTTGCCTGGATTGATGGTAAGATCTCCCGAGATATCATCAGAATAAGCTACTCCAAGGTTTACAGCCCTTGAATCATTAAAGAAGTAGCGGGATACGAATTGGAAATAATGGGAGGCTTTCACCTCTAAATTTTGCTTTGATAGAAATTCTGCTAAAAACAACCCGGCATTTTTCCCGTTTTTTGGTTCCATTCCATGTGCAGAAATACCTTTTACTTCTAAAATTAATGTTCCGTTCTCGGCTTGATGAATATGTTCGAGCTCATACTCCCTCATGAAGGATGAATAGTCTTCAAGTAACCCAGCTTGATTTTCTTTTAGTTTTAATACGGCTTTAGCGTAATCTGGCACCATATTGTACCTCTTTCCGGAAACAAAGCTGATGACCTCAACCTCTCCTTCAGCGCTGTCATTGAAAGATTTTTTCTGAACCATATCGAAATCAGCAATCCCTTTTTCCGCATTAATTATGGGGAAATCAGCATCTGGAGCAAATCCTAGAGTCGGCATTTCTTCATGCTGAAAATAATGCTCCACACAGCGCCAATTGCTTTCCTCGTCCGTTCCAATGATCATTCGAACTCGCTTTTTAAGGGGCAATCCCAGTTCCTTCACAATTTTCAGCGCATAGTAAGCCGCCATTGTTGGCCCTTTATCATCCAAAGCACCGCGGGCATAAATTTTTCCATCACGAATTTCTGCCCCATAAGGATCGCTTGACCAACCGTCCCCTTCTGGAACTACATCCACATGGCAGAGAATGCCAAGAAGCTCATTTCCTTCACCAAACTCCAGATGGCCAGCTAAATTCCCAACATTTTTCGGAGTAAATCCATCTTTTTCACCGAGCTGTAGCATATACTCGAGCGCTTCTTTTACACCCTGCCCGAGAGGCGCGTCCGAAGAAGTATTTTCTTCGTCTAAAAGACTTTTAATATGTAATAATCCCTGGGTGTCCTTAATGAGTGCATCTTTTCTTTTTTCAACCTCACTCATCCAATTAATCTGTGTCAATGTTTGTACCCCCATATTAAGATAATTATTTCATTTTTAACAATATCATTATGGCAATTATCTTATCAATTTTAAAAAAACTATCCAAATAACAAATTGTTTTTTACTAAAAATTCAAAAAATTATCATAAACCAAACATTATTCCCCATACGATATAGTATCAGCCATGAAAAGGGAGGGAAAAAAGCCGAACAATATTTGTAAATTTAGAAAGATTATTTTGTAAATTTTACTATAGTGGTAGAAATTTTCAGAAATTATGGGTACAATATGGTTAGATGTATGACATCTAAGTACCCGCTTCTAGCATCCATGAAAAGGAGTTGTCTGCGCGGAAAAGAAAACTACATATTGTCAAAGAGGCTGTCGGTAGAGGGATTAAGCCATAGGTTTGAAATTAGGATAGGGAGTGGTTCTTTGAAACCTTCAACTAACCGGATGTTAAACCGCATCAAATGTATCTACATGTTTATCCGCAATAACGGCACTGTCACAACGCAGGAACTTGTAGAGGAATTTGGTATCACTCCTCGCACCATACAACGAGATTTAAATGTCTTAGCCTATAATGACTTGGTCATAAGCCCAAGCCGCGGAAAATGGACTACTACAGAAAAGAAAGTGAAGATGTCATCTTAAAACAAAAAAACATGAAAATAAGCATAAAAAAAGTACACGAGATAATCGTGTACTTTTTTGTTCCTGAGTAATTTACCGATGTTCATGCATCTGATCAAATTTGATAATGTTGTTGAATTCTTGTTCACTTAAAATTCCGAGCTTTTTAAATAAAAATGAATATAGGTAAATTCTCCGCTGCAATCGAGGGTTAATAAACATCTCATTCGCCTCCTATTTGTATATATAATATTCGCCGCATCTAATAAAGTTTCCTTCAGGCAAAAAATATTCTTTAAGTGAAAAATATATGGGTTTGACAGTTTTTCATAATATGCTATATTAGTATAAAATACTTTAGCGCTTAAAAGCGTCTAAGTAAAAGAGAAAAGTGGGTTGAAACAACATGGAAAACAATCATCAGAACTTAAAAAAGGGGTTATTGCCGAGGCATGTACAGTTTATTGCAGTGGCAGGCATGATTGGTACGGGGATATTTAAGGGAAGCTCGGATACATTGAATATTGCCGGGCCTAGCGTCGTCGTTACTTATTTAATTGGCGGGCTCATCCTCTTTATAATCATGGCCGCATTAGGGGAAATGGCGCTGGCCTTTCCGAACTTCAATGTGCAGCATCTAGTAAATAAAGCATTCGGCTTTCAGGTTTCATTCATTGTCGGCTGGCTGTACTGGATTAACTGGATCCTTGTTACAGTGGTTGAATTATTAGCGGCAGGAAGTTTTCTGCAATATTGGTTCCCTTCTGCCCCATTATGGCTATTAAGCTTTCTTTGTGCAGTCGTCATTGTAGGAATCAATTTAACCCAAGTGAAATATTATGGTGAGCTGGAGTTTTGGTTTGCAGGAATTAAGATTTTGGCGTTAATCGCTTTTATTGTGCTGGGATTCTTCCTTCTATTAGGGATCATTCCAGGGTCATCGCACGATTCTTTCACCAACTATACAGCACATGGGGGATTTTTCCCGCACGGTGCTGGCGGCATGTTTAGTGCGTTTTTAGTAGTCATGTTTTCTTATGGCGGTGCTGAATTAATCGGCGTTGCCGTTACTGAGACTAAAGAAGCTGAACGAGTTTTGCCGAAAATTATCAAGGGCGCTGTTTGGCGCGTCATTATTTTTTACATTCTACCGATCCTGATTATTTGTGGAATTATGCCATGGAATAAAGTTTCCGGCGCAGAAAGCCCGTTTGTTCAAGTATTTAGCAGCACAGGTCTCCCTGGTGCAGCACATATTATGAATTTCGTCTTATTAACAGCCGTTTTATCAGCGGCAAATTCAGGCATATATGCGACGTCGAGAACGTTATTCTCGATGGCACAAAGCGGTGTCGCACCAAAAAGCTTGTTAAAAACCTCGAAGTCTGGCATTCCTTTAACTGGGATTTTGATTACAAGTGCCTTTATTTTAGGCGGTGTTTATTTAGCTTATATAACGCCTAGTCAGGTCATCAGCTATCTTATGACCATTCCAGGTTTTACGGTAATGTTAATTTGGATTAGTATTTGTGCGGCCCAATTAAAACTGCGTCCCCTTTATAAAAAGCAATCGGCTTTTCGTGTAAAATGGTTTCCATATACAACAATATTTGCAATTGTGTCCTTATGCACCATCTTTATTGGGTTTCTTTTAAACCCTGACAATGTAATTGGATCAACCGTTTCTCTCACAACGGTAGGGGTTTTAATTATTCTTTCCTTCGCTGTTAAAAAAAGATGGACCTCAGGAAACTTGAATTCAATTAGACAAGTATAAAAAGTCACCAAATATTGCTGACTTTTTTTAATTCGGATCTATTAAACTTTGTTGTTAATTTGCCCTTCAGGTGCTTCGCTTTCTGCGGGCGTGCCGGGGAGCCTCTATTTTAAGAAAGTGATATTTTTGAAAAGTAATCGATAACAAATTGGCGAAATTGTTTGGCCGTATCAGAATGAAATCGCCTTTTTGACCATCCTAAGCCAATTGTTCTTTGACAATTTGGTTCAATGATTTGTATCTTGTGTGAAAAAGGATTTAAGTTATGCACCCATGACAATTCTGATACAAAGGCAATCCCAAGGCCTTGTCTAACAAGATCACCAATTACCCCTGGTTCATCCCCTTCGAACGCAATATTTGGAACAAAACCAGCTTGACGGCAAAATTCATCGGTTAAATTCCGGAATCCATAACCTGTATTCATACTAATAAACGGCTCTTCCTTTACTTCATAAAGATAAATTGTTTCCCTATTAGCCAGCCGATGATGCGGTGGCACAATTAAATAAATTTCTTCGGTGATTAGCGGTTCCCAAACAAGCTCATCCCCTTCCATTGGCACGGAAGAAATACAAAAATCAATTTCTGCCTTTTCAAGCTGGCGTTTCATGGAGTTAGTGGATTCTAATACCTGCTGAAATTTCACATCAGGTGATTGCTTTAAAAACGAACTCAACAAATCTGGCAAAACTCTTGGAATGCTGACGGCCAATGTTATTTGATTTTGGCTCCTTTCAGCTAATTCCACAATTTCTCTTTTTCCCTCATTCAACTCCAAAAATGCCCCGTCTACTCGTTCCAGAAATAGTTTACCAAAAGCATTTAATCTTATTTGCCTATTAGCCCGATCGAATAACGGTACACCGAGATCTTCTTCTAAACGGGATATAGTTTTACTTAAAGAGGGCTGGGCAATTTTAAGTTCTTCTGATGCCCTAGTCATATGTTCAAGCCGGGCAACAGTTTGGAAATACTTCAGCTGCAAAAGCTCCATGCTATGTCCACCTACTACTATAGATTTAAAGCTATCAATTTATAGATAATTATATATTATACATTATATCGAAAAGTATTTATCATATTGGTTATGTTAATAAATTTACGATATTAGGGGGAAATATGAAGGGGATAAATTTAGTATTAAAAGATATAAAAGCGATGTGGCATCATAAGCATGGGAGGATTGCGTTAATTTTTCTTCTCATTGTGCCATTAATTTATTCTGGCTTCTTTATCGCTGGATATTGGAATCCATATGGTCGTTTAGACCAGCTTCCAGTAGCTGTAGTGAATTTAGATAAAGGTGGAATGATGGATAGAAAACCCATTGATGCAGGAGAAGAATTTGTTAACAATCTAAGAGAAAACAAGGATTTGAACTTCCAGTTTGTATCAGAAAAGAAGGCAAATCAAGGACTTAAAAACGGAGATTACTATATGGTCCTGACGATTCCGAAGGATTTTTCACAAAGCGTAAGTACATTAATGGATGAACATCCCAAACCTGCCAAACTAATGTATAAAACGAATCCTGGTAAAAACTTTGTTGCCTCACAAATTAGCACAACCGCAACAGAAAAAATGAAAACAAAAATTGCGGCCAGCATCACAAAATCCTATGCAGATGGCGTGTTTACAAAATTCCAAGAGCTAGCACATGGATTAAGTGCTGCCGGTGAAGGGGCAAATGAATTATATCAAGGTACCAGCGAAGCCAAAAATGGAATGGTTACACTTTCGGATGGAATTGAGCGTTTAAATGATGGCTCTAAACAACTCAAGGAAGGAAGCAGTAAACTTTCCAGCGGCCAGCAGAAATTGGGGCAAGGGTTAGAAAGAATTCAGGACAGTACTCAACTATTGGCCATCGGATTGACAAAGCTAACAGATGGACATGCCTCATTAGAAGCAGGTGCGGCTCATTTACTTGATGGTACAAATACCTGGTCTGATGGAAATAAGAAGCAGGCTCAAGGACTTATACAAACGAAAAGCACAGCCTATAACCTTAAAACAATGCTGGAAAAGTACATGCAAAATCATCCTGAAGCAGCAGATGACCCAGATTTCCAGCAAATCATAGGATCGGCAAACAGTTTAGCCCAAGCATCAGACACACTTAACATTGGACAAATTCAGCTTGCGACAGGTGCAGAAGAAATTGCCCTAGGAGCATCCAAGCTTAATGATGGAATGAAGCAATTTGGTCCAAAAATGCAGGAAGCTGCTGATGGTGCTAAACAAATTTCCGATGGAACGGTTCAATTTGCGAGCGGATTTACTCAATGGGAGAAAGGCTTCTCAACTTTAAATCATGGGATAGACGATTTAGCAGAAGGCGGTACTCGGTTAGGTGATGGTTCCAATCAATTGCTTAAGGGCCTCGGCCAATTAGCTGCTGGTTCGAATGAGTTATCCTCTAAATTAACGGATGCAGCAAAGAAGACTTCGACTGTGCACAATAATAATGACCAATTAACATCAATGTTCTCAGAGCCTGTACAATTAGTAGAATCAGAATTATCCAATGTTCCAAATTACGGTATAGGGATTACTCCATATTTTCTTTCGCTTGCCTTTTATGTGGGAGGAATCATGGCTGCAAATATTCTGCCATTAGGACGCAGGCAAGATCTAAAGGTTAATGGAACTGTACACTTTATCAATAAACTTGCCCTTAAGTACTCAATTGGGCTAATCCAAGCCATCATTGTGGATTTGGTCATTTTGTTTGGATTTAAAGTACATGTGGCGAGTATCCCGATGTTTATTTTATCAAGTATCATTGTTTCCTTTACCTTCATGACCTTTATTCTAATGCTGGTGACGTTATTTGGAGTAGCAGGAAAGTTCCTAGCTGTCACATTTTTAGTGCTTCAGCTGGCCACATGCGGCGGTACTTTCCCTGGTGAATTGGGTAACCCTGTTCTTAGTAAGATTGGAAGTGTTCTGCCTATGGCACACTCTTTACGGGGATTCCAGGATGTCATTACATTAGGGGATTGGTCACAGCTCGGGCACCAAATTATGATCTTAATCTTTTATTTAGTAATTGCTGGAGGAGTTACTTGGGTGACAAGCCTTGTACAGCATTCAAAACCTACAGTCGATA
The DNA here is from genome assembly GCF_050468025.1 of Neobacillus sp. NRS-1170. Classification (NCBI taxonomy): domain Bacteria; kingdom Bacillati; phylum Bacillota; class Bacilli; order Caryophanales; family Bacillaceae; genus Neobacillus; species Neobacillus sp. NRS-1170. The sequence continues at coordinate 7,854 of NZ_JBITPF010000047.1, forward strand.
CCGTCCATTAAAAATATCCAAACAAATAGAAAAGCAGTACGATTTCACAACAGAAATCGTACTGCCCTTTGAAAATTGACAGCTTTACTTGTTGCCGAAATCTCCAGAAAATTGCTTTACCACTGCTTGTACTTCATCTAATTTTTCAGGTTTTAATAGGCTAATCATCTTCGGGATAAACTGTTGAATATCATCTTGTGAAAAAGTGCCTTCATTTTGTTTCCTGAAGTTTTCTGTAAGTATTTCTTTTGCTTCTTCCTCTTTGCCCTCTTGCACTCTTTGTAAAATAAAATTTAAAAACATTTCCTGTCCTTGCTTGTCCATATCTTTTGCCTCCTAAATAATTCAAATGATATCACTTTTTCTTTTGATTCTCGATATCGGAATCCGTTTCAACAAATAGTCTAAGTGCGGTAAGCTTATTTTGCCAATATAGTTCAAAATATTGGAGCCAATCTTTTAGTTCAAATAGCGGCTCAGGTTCTAGCTTATACCTTGTTTCTCTGCCGACCTTCCTCTCCTTAACCAGCCCGGCATCCGCTAATACTTTTAGGTGCTTGGAGACTGCTGTCCGGCTAATGGGATAATGTTCACTGATAGCTGTAACAGGCAATTCTTGATTGCTTAAAAGTTTTAATAAGCTCCGGCGGGTCGGATCAGCAATGGCTTGAAAGACATCATGCTTTGCTGAAGAAGCACCCATTTACGCCTCAACATATCCTTGCAATTTTTTAACAAGTCCTGCCCAGCCTTGGTTCATGTTTTCGCGAATTGGAGCATGCGGTGCACCAAATTCGGTTGCTTTATTAATATCCCAGCCGCCATGGATTAAGGTAAACTCTGTTTTTCCTTCAAGTTCTTTTAATTCAAAAGTTAAAGTCCAATCTTTACCCCAATTGAAAGAAAGACGGTTAGGTGGATTGACTTCTGTGACTTTACAAGGTGACATTCCGAACTGGCCAGCATTTAAATGAAATTCATGCCCTTCTACCGGTTTCATATCATTGGGCATGAACCATGCTGCAAGTCCCTCTGATGTTGCTACTGCATCCCATACTTTATTAATTGGAGCATTATAAACCAACGTATACTTTATATCCTCTAATGTTTGTTGTGTCTCATTTCCCATTTGCTAATCCTCCTCTAATCTCTTTTTCAATACGAAACCATTTGGTTTCACATCAAGATAATATAACACCATTTGGTTGCACGTCAAGCATTATTTAAAAAAAAAGAGCCCTTGAAATCGAGCTCTATTGCACAATATTTTTTCCATAAAAAATTTCGTCCATTTCTAGCTTTAACCTTTGCGTTATTTCAATGTGTTCATCTGGGGATAATTTATCTTTTGTGTAACCAAATAAATAGTTATTTAAATCAAATTCACGCAGTTTGCATTTCGTATGAAAAATATTTTCCTGATAGACATTAACATCAATCATATCGAATAATTCTCCTACATCATCAGGAATGTAATTTTGAATAGAGCTGATTTCATGGTCGATAAATAGCTTGTGTCCCGTTTTATCTCTTGTAAAGCCGCGAACACGGTAATCGATCGTCATAACGTCTGTCTCAAACGCGCGAATAAGATAATGCAGTGCCTTAAGCGGTGATATTTCGCCGCAGGTTGAAACATCAATATCAGCCCTAAATGTACTTATTCCTTCATCAGGATGAAATTCAGGGTATGTATGAACCGTAATATGACTTTTATCTAATTGCATCACCACAGATTCCGGCAAGGGGCCAGGAGATTCCTCGAATGCTTCTTCTGGGGCGTTTGCTGCAACAGGTCCTTCAGATACAAGCAAGGTGACGCTCGCGCCTGCCGGCTCAAAATCCTGGCTGGCAACATTTAAAACATGTGCTCCTATAATATCGGAAACATGCTTCAATATATTTTGCAATCTTTCCGCACTATATTGCTCATCAATATACTTTAGATACGCCTCACGTTCTTCCCGGGTTCTCGTAAAACAAATATCATACATATTAAAACTTAGCGATTTAGTAAGGTTATTAAAGCCGTGTAATTCAATTGCCTGCTCATGTGTCAATTTCATGAACGCTGTCCCCCTAAGATAAAAAGGTAATAATCGTAAGTAAATATTATTAATTTACCCATAGTTCCTTTTTTTATGGAAAACTAATATTGCATGGTAAAAGATACTAATATTCCTCATAATTCTCAGATTTCGGTGGAAAATAATTGAAGATGAGGTGAAATAATGAAAAGATTTTTTTGGATTATAATTGTATTAATTTTGCTCGTTCCGAATATGGTACAAGCTGCACCAATTGAAAACAACATTAAAGTTGCCTTCTTTAGAGATGGATTTGTTTGGGTGAAAATAAATGGTAAGGAAACAAAAATTACTAAAGAGCAATCCGAGCATTCCTACCAGCCACAATGGTCCCATGATGGGAAATGGATTTTGTATCAACTTGAGGCTAGAAAAAAGCCCAACTCTAACACAGATTCGCATTCAGAAATATGGGTTTATAATGTTGACACGAAAAAGCATATCAACATTACGCGTGACGGGACCAATCCAAAGTGGTCTCCAGTCGAAAATATTGTTGCCTTTAAAAGCGGATGGGTATTAAACGTCTCGAACCTTGAACATTTTTATAACATTGCTTTGGGTGTTGGGGATTATAATTGGTATCCTGATGGAAAATCCTTCATTACAGCCTCAAGTGCTTCCTTAAGACCGGATGGATGGACAAATCCGATTCTTTTTAAAATCGGACTCGAAAAGGATTTAGCTAAAATGACAAGCTTTACTAAAAACGTGAAGCAGTTATTTACCATTCCCAATGAACTAAAAAAAGGAAATGTTAACATGGTAGCATTTGATGCCTGGAATTTTCATTTTTCCCCTGATGGTAACTGGGTTTCCTTTATTGTAAGTCCCCCGACTGCATCATGGGCCATGGACAGCAATATGGTTTGTGTTATTGGTACTGCCGGGCATAATTTTGCGGTTTTAGATGAAACCATAAATGAGGGCTATTCTCCAGAATGGGCATACTCCCAAAACTTATTAGGATATATTGCCGGCGGCGGGAGAATTGTCCTAGGCTTTAAGAATAAAGATATGAAAATTACCGAAATGCCAGTTTTTAAATCGACGACACTTACACCAGCTCATTTTGCAGAGATGGGCTTTGCCTGGAAGGATGACAATTCTCTTTATGTTTCAAGGGTTAAGGAAACGGATTGGTCCAATGATGAAAAAAATCGGCCTGATCCTTCTTTATTTTTAATAAAAATAAAAGACCAAACTCAAACTCAAATTACACACCCTCCAAAGGATTTTGGTGACTATCATCCTCAATACATTCCCGGCGCAAATAAATTAACCTGGCTGCGAAAAAGGGATATTGCCGACTTTCATAAGCAGGATTTATGGATTTCCGATTATAATGGTCAAAATCCAAAAGAGTGGATTAGAAATATTCAAGCGTATGATTTTTTTGCAGAAAAGAAATAACGAAAAAGCAGCCAATTGGCTGCTTTTTCACTTTACTTGATAGTCTTTTAATAATTCTACTTCTTCATCCGTCAATTCCCTGTATTCGCCAAGCTCAAGTGATTCGTCCAATGCAAGCGGCCCCATTGAAATCCGCTGAAGATAGACGACTCTTTTTCCGACCGCTTGGAACATTCTTTTTACTTGATGGAATTTTCCTTCGGTGATAGTCAACTCAATATCCGAACGAATTCCCGATTTTAAGATTTTCAATTCGCCTGGTTTTGTTTCATAACCGTCATCCAATGTGACTCCTTTGGCAAATGCCTCCACATCTTCCTCCGTTACTTCCCTATCGATGACAGCAAAATAGGTTTTGGGGACATGCTTTTTAGGAGAAAGCAATCGATGCGCCAATTGCCCGTCATTTGTAATTAACAGTAATCCCTCTGTATCCTTATCCAGCCTGCCAACAGGAAATGGCTCATAAACTTGGTCTTCAAGCTCCAATAAGTCGATAACTGTTTCACCTTGATTATCCTCCGTTGCCGATAAAACTCCTGGAGGCTTGTTCATCATTAAATAAATAAACTCTTTATATTCAATGACTTCACCGTTTAAGGTTACAGTTTGTGAGTTTGGGTCAATATGTTGTTTTGCATCCTTCACAATCGCATCGTTTACCTTAACGGCACCGCTTTTTAACAGCTGTTTGACTTCTTTCCGGCTCCCATAGCCGAGATTAGCCAGCATTTTGTCAATTCTCAAGGGTTCCCCTCCTTCCTGGTAATTTTAATTTTGTCATTAATCGATCTATCCTATCGCCGAATAGGCGTCTTGCAAGACCCGATTTTAGCCCCAGGTAAAAATAGATTCCGGCTCCAACACCAGCACTAATTAGGATGATTAAGACGGATTGTACCTTTGAAGCAGGTGAAAGGAATAACAATAATAATTTATATACGATTTCCGTACCTACCCACATCATTCCCGCGAAGAGAATAATTAACAAACTTCTTCTCCAAACAAGGCGGAATGGATAGCGGGCGAACAATTTAATGACGATTAAATTAATGATAATTGCAGCGGTATAACCTAAGGTTGTCGCTAAAACTGCTCCTTTTGTTTCCATCATTTTTATCAAAGGGATATTTAAGGTTAATTTTATTAATAAACCAACCAGCAGACTTAAAATGGTATAGCGCTGCTCATTAATTCCCTGTAGAATTGCGGCTGTTACAGAATATAGGGAAAAGAGAATGGCCACTGGAGCATAGACCCTTAAAACTCCTGCCCCAAGCAAATCATGCTGATAGAATGCCGTGTAAACCGGCTCTGCTAATAAAGATAACCCAATAGCTGCCGGCAAAGTTAAAAATAATAGGACCTGAAAGGTTTGGTTAAGCTGGTGGTTTAGGCTATTTCTATCTCCTTCAATGAAAGCCTTTGTTATACTTGGTACAAGTGTTAACGAAAAGGCAGTCGCAAGTGATACCGGTATGATGACGATTTTATGTGATTCAAAATTCAAAATGGAGAAAAAGGATTCCGCTAATTGTGGAGCCTTCCCTATTTCGGCCATTGCTTTACTAAAGGTGAATTGGTCAATGGCTTGAAATAATGGATTGGCAATTCCCACCAATACAAATGGAAAGGCTGAGATAAAGATTTCTTTATATATTTCTTTAAGGGAAATATCTATAGTGCCTTTATCTTGCTGAAGTAACTCATCTAAATACGGCTTTCTTTTGTACCAATACCAAAATAAAACCAGCAGTCCTCCGATTGCCCCAATAAACGCAGCAAACGTAGCTACACTAACAGCCGTAACCATTTTTCCATTAAACATATGCAATACAACATATGCGCCCAGCAGAGTAAATGTAATTCGGACAATTTGCTCCACCACTTGTGAAAGAGCAGATGGACCCATCGATTGATGACCTTGAAAATAGCCGCGGATTAAACTCATAAACGGGACAACTATCAAGGCAAAACTCACTGCACGCATGACGGTTGTAACCTCTGATAAATTCGCCTTTTTATCGCCGCTAATGCTCATTTCCGCTAATGTCGGTGATGCAAAATACATGACTAGGAATGCAAATAAACCGGTTAATAACATAATCATTAGCCCTGATTTGAATAATTTCCGGCCGACCGCATATTCCTCAAGGGCATTGTATTTTGAAATAAACTTTGAAACAGCCAGCGGGACGCCCGCTGTTGCGACACTTATAAAAATGGTGTATGGAACATAGGAAAATTGATAAAGGGTCGTCCCTGACCGACCGACTATTTGAAAGAATGGAATAACGTAAATTAATCCAAGAATTTTCGATAGTATTGTTCCAAAGGTTAAAATAAATGTTCCTCTTAAAAGCTTAGATTGCATAGAATCCCTTCCTACCCGAAGAAATACGTGCGCTTTTTCACATAAAAAATTCGACTTTTTTTGCACACTATTAGTAGTTTACAACTCTTTTCCCTCTGATGCTACTAACAACCAAGTTAAATTTGTGAAAATCGTTTATTTTCGCCATGAAATGTTTATAATGAGGTGAATCTATTTAAAGTTGGTGCAATTATGGAATTTGATGTCATTGTCATTGGCGGCGGCCCTTCTGGTTTAATGGCAGCCATTGCTGCGGGTGAAAAAGGGGCTAAGGTGCTGTTAATTGATAAAGGGGACAAGCTTGGAAGAAAGCTGGCGATTTCCGGCGGCGGACGCTGTAATGTAACCAATCGCCTGCCCGTAGAAGAAATCATTAAGCACTTGCCTGGAAACGGGAAGTTTTTGTATAGTGCTTTCTCTATTTTCAATAATGAAGATATTATTAAGTTCTTTGCAAGGTTAGGAATCGCTTTAAAGGAAGAAGATCACGGGCGGATGTTCCCAGTATCTGATAAAGCACAGTCTGTCGTTGATGCTTTGTTAACTCAATTGGAAAAGCTGCGGGTGACGATTTTTAAAAATAGCCCTGTAGCAGATGTTTTGTATGAAAATGGCCATGTTTCTGGAGTATTGTTAAAGGACGGACAAAAAATTGGGACAAAATCCATCGTCATTGCCGTTGGCGGCAAGTCTGTTCCCCATACAGGATCAACTGGAGATGGCTATGCCTGGGCGGAAAAAGCAGGACATACGATTACCGAACTGTTTCCAACGGAAGTCCCGGTCACGTCAAGTGAACCATTTATTCGGGATAAATCGCTGCAAGGTCTTTCTTTAAGAGACATTGAACTCAGTGTGTTAAATCCAAAAGGGAAGCCGCTCATTTCTCACCGGATGGATATGATTTTTACCCATTTTGGAATCAGCGGTCCAGCTGTACTCCGCTGCAGTCAGTTTGTCGTAAAAGCTTTGAAAAAATGGAACCTGAAAGAAGTAACGATGAGCCTTGATGCTCTTCCAGATAAAAAGGAAGAAGAGCTTTTCCAAGAAATTGTGAAGCTTGTAAAAATGGAACCTAAGAAGAGTATCAAGAACACTTTAAAAGGAATGCTTCCGGAGCGATATCTCCTTTTTCTATTAGAGCAAAACGGAATTGAAGCTGCGGAGCAAGGAGGCACGATTTCCAACGAAAAATTCCGTAGTTTTGCTAAAAGCTGCAAGCAATTTATGATTAAAGTTAATGGAACTCTTCCTCTAGAAAAAGCTTTCGTAACGGGAGGCGGGGTTTCCGTGAAAGAAATCGAACCCCAGACTATGGGCTCAAAATTCATGAGCGGCCTTTATTTTTGCGGTGAAATACTTGATATTCATGGTTACACTGGCGGATATAATATCACCTCTGCTCTTGTTACTGGAAGATTGGCTGGAACCAATGCTGCTATTGATACAAAAAAAGCGTAAGCGCCTTGATCAGCCCCGACTAGAGACCTCGAGGGGCTAGGCGCTGGAGCTGGACAATTCTCGAAGTCAAAATTTATACTATCAATTAAAAAAGGCCTGATGTCAAAAATCAGGCCTTATATATGATCATTGCTGAAAAACAATAAATTTGTTCTTCCTCTTCTTCCTCTGTCATCGCTGCCACATTATATTTAATATCTAATAGACTCTTTTCATCCAACCCTCGTAAAAAATGATTCATTTCCTTTTCTAAATCCTTTTCATGCTCGCGATCAAACAATTTGACCTGTATCATGGTCCTCTCCCTTTCTTTTTTTCTATCATTATCACCATTTTTCTGAATTTTTAAAATTAATCTCTTAGAAAAGTTAAGTTTATTTTAAGTTTGGGCTTGTAAATTATTTTCTAGAAAGACATTTTCAAGTTTGAAAGGAGCATTAGTAATGGATAAAAAACAAAAAATCTCTTGGGGAGTCAGTTTTGGCAGCCTGGCCTTAGTCGCTGGGATGGTTTCCTATCTTGGATTATCCAATGGAGATAAAGCTACTAATCAAGTGGCAATAGATCAAGGGCAACCCTCTAACAATAATTCTAATCAGCAAACTCAGGACAATTTTAATTTCGGTCAGCAACCAGAACAAGGCAGTTCGTGGGGAGGAGATAGTCAATTTAATCAAAACGATCAAGGAACTGCTGATAATTTTGGCAGCGATAATCAATCTGGCAATAGCAGTGGGCAAGATCAATTTTCAAATGGCAGCGGTCCTGGATTTGGACATCATGGCGGCTTTGATACAACTACAGGTGGAACCTAATGTATAACTATCAATTTAACTCCATGAGTACGATCCTAAAGATTTCGATTAGCTGTGAGCTGTTTGCAAATGATTTGATGCCGGTTTATAAATTGTTTGAAGGTGTGGAGGATACCTGCAGCCGTTTCAAAGAGGATAGTGAACTTTCGCTCCTTAACCAACAAATCAGAAAAGAGGTTGCCATTTCGGCCGACATGTTTTCAATTTTAACTTTGGCTGAGAGCTTTTATAAAGAAACAGATGGAATTTTTAATCCAGGTGTTTTAACGGCACTTGAAAGCATCGGTTATTCAAAATCTATTGAAATCATTAAAGGGCAAAAGCTAGAAATAGCTTCCCCCTCAGCGATTGCTGCTATAAACCCATTTACTTTAAATGAGAGTTTGCAGTCGGTCATGCTTCATACCAAAATCGACCTTGGAGGAATTGCCAAGGGCTGGGTAATTGACAATGCTGCAAATCTTTTAGCAAAAATAGGCTTTGGGTTTATCAATGTTGGCGGCGATATTCGTATTTTTGGCTCCCTGCCAAGGCAGTTGAACATTGGGATTGAGAATCCATTTGAAAATACAAAAATCATTACTTCGATCCAGGTAAAAGATGGAGCGCTGGCAACGTCAACTTCCATGAAAAGAAAGTGGATGCTAAATGGTAAACAGGCACATCACTTAATAGATTCCCGTACCGGAAAATCTTCTGAAACCGGAATTGTATCGGCAACTGTTACGGCTCCAACTGCCCTGGAAGCTGATGTTTGGGCCAAAACTGCCCTGTTATTAGGTGCAGATAAAGGACAAGATTGGTTAGAGAGTAAAGGGTGCTTATCCGTATTGATCAATAAAGACGGAGAGATTTGGAAAAGAGGCAGACAGGATGGAAATGTTTGAATGGTATATAATTAGAGCCACGGGTACAGTAGCCTACTTATTATTATACTTGTCGGTGCTCATTGGACTTTACTCTCAGGTTCAAAAAAAGCGCAAACGTAATGTAACCATTCCGTTGGTTTTGCATGAATCCCTGGCAAATTTGGCGCTGTTTCTTACCCTGGGCCATGTTGGTTTCCTATTGATTGATACTAATATATCTTTTAATTGGGTTGAAGTATTGATTCCTTTTAATACTGACTATAAGCCCCTGCCAATGGCATTGGGGATTTTCTCCTTATATTTCTTGATCATGACGATAGTCACCTCAAAAGTGAGGAAAAAGATTGGCTATCAAAAATGGCGGAAATTACATGCCCTTAATCCGATTCTATATTTATTCGTTACGATTCATGGCCTATTTATTGGAACGGATTTTCAGGCAGTGGTGATTGCAGCTGTTAATATTATTCCTGCTATACTTATAGCTTTCATGGTGCAAAAGAGTAAACCAAAACTTGAGGTTTCTCCATAAAGGCAAGTAAAAACCGATTCCCTAAAGGAATCGGTTATTTTGTTTCACCTGTCCAGTTCAGCATTCCGCCCACCATATTGCGGACTTTGTAGCCCTGGTCTTGCAAATAATGGCAAACATTGCCACTACGGCCGCTAGAACGGCAGATAAAAATATATTCTTTGTCCTTGTCAAAATAGTCGAGGTTCGCAGGTATGTCTCCCATGCGAATATGCTTTGCACCTGGAATCATTCCAAAAGCTACCTCATCATCTTCTCTTACATCGACAAGCTCCAGTTTTTCCCCAGCTTCTAGCTTCTTCTGTAACTCCTCAGGTGTAATTGTTTGAATTTCTTCCATCCCACTCATCCTTTCAGAAAAACATCCCCCCTAAAGAAGGAGGATGCTTAATAGTATTAGTTTGCTACAATATTAACTAGTTTGCCCGGAACAGTAATAACTTTTCGAACTGTTTTTCCTTCGATTTGTTCCTTCACTCGATCATCATCCATGGCGATTCCTTCTAACGCCTCTTTACTTGCATCAGTTGGAACCATAAGTTTCGTTTTCACCTTACCGTTAACTTGAATGACAATTTCAACTTCCTCGTCCACTAGCTTAGCTTCATCATATGCTGGCCATGTTTCGTAGGAAATCGTGCCGCTGTGGCCTAGTTTTTCCCATAACTCTTCAGCAACATGCGGACTAACCGGTGCAAGCATTTTGACGAATCCTTCAACGTAATTTTTAGGTAGAACTGATGATTTATAGGCCTCATTAATAAATACCATCATTTGTGAAATTGCGGTATTAAATCTTAGTCCCTCATAATCCTCGGTAACCTTTTTCACCGTTTGATGGTAGACCTTTTCCAAATTCGATGCTTCTACATCCGGCTGAATTTTAGGACTTAACTCCCCATTTTCCTCTACGAATAATCGCCAGATTCGATCTAGGAAGCGGCGGGAACCGTCCAAGCCGTTTGTCGACCATGCAATCGATGCATCGAGAGGTCCCATAAACATTTCATACAAGCGAAGTGTATCTGCACCGTGACTGTCGATGATATCATCCGGATTGACAACATTTCCTTTTGATTTACTCATTTTTTCATTGCCTTCGCCTAAGATCATTCCTTGGTTGAATAACTTTTGGAATGGCTCTTTTGTTGGAACCACACCGATATCATACAAGAATTTATGCCAGAAGCGGGCATATAACAAGTGAAGAACGGCATGTTCAGCTCCGCCAATGTAAATATCAACCGGTAACCAATGATTTAGTTTTTCTGGTGCTGCTAGGGCCTCACTATTTTTTGGATCAATATAACGTAAATAGTACCAGCAGCTGCCAGCCCATTGTGGCATTGTATTGGTTTCACGGCGACCTTTTTTGCCTGTCTCCGGATCGAGGACATTTACCCATTCAGCAATATTAGCAAGTGGTGATTCACCTGTTCCTGATGGTTTGATATCCTTCGTTGTTGGTAATGTCAATGGAAGCTCTTCTTCCGGTACCGCTGTCATTGTGCCATCTTCCCAATGAATAATTGGAATCGGTTCGCCCCAGTAGCGCTGACGGCTAAATAACCAATCACGTAACCGGTACGTTACCTTTTTCGTACCGATACCTTTTTCTTCCAACCAGGTAATCATTTTAGAAATCGCGTCTTCTTTATTTAAACCATTTAAGAATTCGGAGTTGATGTGATCACCATCGCCTGTAAAGGCTTCTTTTTCAATATCGCCGCCTGCTACAACCGCTTTAATTGGTAATCCAAATTCTTTAGCAAATTCATAGTCACGCTCGTCGTGAGCTGGCACCGCCATAATGGCCCCTGTTCCGTAGCTGGCTAATACATAATCGGCAATCCAGATTGGCATTTTTTCGCCATTAGCTGGGTTGATTGCGTAAGCACCCGTAAATACGCCAGTTTTCTCTTTCGCAAGGTCTGTACGTTCAAGGTCGCTTTTTAACTTTACCTTATCTAAGTATGCTTCAACGGCTGAACGCTGCTCAGAAGTTGTAATTTTATCTACAAAAGAATGTTCAGGAGCAAGCACCGCATAGGTGGCACCAAAAAGCGTATCCGGACGCGTTGTGAATACTGTGAAGGTTTCCTCGTGCCCATCAATGGCAAATGTTACTTCCGCACCTTCAGATCGTCCGATCCAATTGCGCTGCATTTCTTTTAAACTTTCCGGCCAATCAAGCTCTTCAAGGTCTTCAAGTAAACGGTCGCCGTATGCCGTGATTTTAAGCATCCACTGCTTCATCGGACGACGTTCAACAGGATGACCGCCGCGTTCACTTTTACCATCGATGACTTCTTCATTCGCAAGGACAGTTCCAAGTGCCGGGCACCAGTTCACCGCTACCTCATCGATGTAAGCTAGACCTTTTTCCCAAAGCTTTAAGAAAATCCATTGTGTCCATTTATAATATTCAGGATCTGTTGTATTTACTTCACGATCCCAATCGTAAGAGAAACCTAATGCTTTAATTTGTCTGCGGAAAGTGTTGATATTTTGCTCGGTAAATTCCGCAGGGTCGTTCCCGGTATCAAGGGCATATTGCTCTGCCGGAAGGCCAAATGCATCCCAGCCCATTGGGTGAAGAACGTTGTATCCTTGCATCCGCTTCATTCGTGAAAGAATGTCGGTTGCTGTATAGCCTTCTGGATGCCCCACATGAAGGCCGGCTCCTGATGGATATGGAAACATATCTAAAGCGTAAAATTTACGCTTATCATATTCTTCGCTTGTTTTAAAGGTCTTTTCTTCTTCCCATTTCTTTTGCCACTTCTTTTCGATTTGCTGATGATCGAAACTCATTTTCTGTTCCTCCTTAAGGTAAAAGCGGAAGCGCCTTGACCAGCCCCGACAAGCATAAGGCGATCCGGCGGGAAGGTTGCTTTTTAACCTTCTCGGGCGGATTCGGCTTAGACCAAAGAGGTGCTAGGCGCTGTAGCTGGATAAAAAAATAAAAAACCCCTCATCCCAAAAAGGGACGAGAGGATTGTATATGTATCTTCCCGCGGTACCACCCACATTAGTGTTTAAAACACTCGCTTCATTATCCTTAACGCGGTAAACGGCAAGCATTACTTTAGATTCATGCTTGCGACTCATAGGCGAGTTCATGATTTACCCGGTTGACTTTCACCAGCCGTCAACTCTCTTAGTGCGGATAGGGACCATTACTACTCCTAATCACTGTTTTTTCAATATAAAAGTATTACGGTTATTGTATTAAATTTCCCATCAATTTGCAAGTAACCCCGCTGCCTAATTTCATAATGGACAACAAATTTCCCATTTAAACCTCTAAACCTGACGTCCACCACACGTGGACAAATCATTAAATTTGTCCACGGACGGTGCCTGACACCCTTAAGGTTCGGTCGTATAAAAGGGTCGTGACGATTGCAATGAGAAATAATCCAATTAAAACGGTAAATAAGGCTGATATGCTATATAAATCTACAAGCATGCCTCCTAACAGCGGGCCAATCATTCTTCCTCCGGTTGCAGTGCTATTGACGATTCCTTGGTAGAAGCCTTCCCTGCCCTTTGGTGCCAGACTGAAGGCAACAGTTGGGACGGCAGGCCAAATGAACATTTCACCAATTGTTAGGATTATCATAGCAACTAGAAATCCTGAAAAGGCGCTGACGTTCCCTGCAACAATAAATGAGATAATAAAAATGCCAATTCCAATAAGTATTTGAAGCTTTAAAGATGAAGAAAGATATTTCAGCACCCCATGCAAAAGCGGTTGACCTAGAACAATAATCGCTCCGTTAATTGTCCATAAGAAACTGTATTGCGTTAAGGTTATATTGATTTCCTGTGTGTAGGAGGCAATTGTGGTAGTCCACTGAACATATCCTACCCAGCATAGTAAATAGCCTAAGCAAAGAATCATTAATGCCTGAAGATTCGCCTTGGATTTTATTCCTTTTTCTGCTTTTGCTTTATTTTCTTGTTTCTCCGAATCTACTAAAATACCTTTATATCCGAAAACGGCAATAAGCAGGAAGATCACATACATAACCATATTGGCAAGAAAAATAAGCTGAAATGAGTAATCTGCTACCAATCCCCCAAGTGCAGCACCTACTGCTACGCCAAGATTTTGCGCGACATATAGGGCATTAAATGACTTTCTCCCGCCTTCTTTCCATACTGAGCCTGCCATCGCATACATGGAGGGAAAAATAATCCCTGTTCCAAAGCCAACAATCGTTAGAAAAACAACATATTCTGGCCAGCCATGCCAAAAGGTTAATCCGACAAGGGCTGCAAGTGAAATAAAAATTCCTAGAAGAATAGATTTATAGCCGCCAATTTTATCAAATAAATGGCCGCCGTATAAATTTCCGATGACATTTGCCCCTGCATTCAACATCAGAACAATTCCAGCAACCGATAAGGATTTTCCTAAATGTTCGTGAATATAGATGGTATTTAAAGGCCATAAAAAAGAAGAGCCGATTACATTCACTGCCATCCCGATAATTAAAAGCCATAAGGCACGTGGCATGAAAATACGCTCCTTTATCATAAAATTATTTCGATATCCTTGGTAATTTTAGACCTTTTTATATTTATGTGCAATCTTTTTCTATAAACAATAATCGTAAGGAAAGGATTTCGCGTGTTTAAGCTTGAATTTCGCTTAACCTCAAATTAATTTCGCGAAACTCTTAATTATATCCGCCTTCCGAGATAAAAATTCCTCAAATTGACACCTCACTAATCTTTTGACAAAATAAATAGAAAACACTGTATCTATACAAGAAACAGTGTTTCAAAACTCATCTTATTCTCAGCCTCTTTCCAATATCATCCTTGTTCCTTCTTGGCGGGACGAATAAGGGTTCTAAAGGAAGGAGTCTATTTTTTTATTGGCGTAGCCGGTACAATCGGTGCTTGTGCAGGGAAGTAGGCATTTACCGCTTTGTCTTTTTTCTTATCATTTTCTTTTTCTTCTAAGACTGCTTTTTTCACTTTTTCAATTTCCTTATCAAGCTCTTCCATATTGACGCCTTTTTTCACTAGTTCTTCCGTCGCTAAGCAGATTGCTTTGTTGGACTGCTCAATTGAAATCCTTAGTGAATCCATCGATCCTTGCGGGTTGTGGAAGCCGGCAGAGTTTTCAGCAGCAACGATATCCCAGTACCATTGACCCTTGCGTACATATTCTTGAGCTTGTTTTATTTTATCCTTGTTTACACCAGACGTAATCATTTTGTTTACATAATAGTGTGAGGTGGTTGAAACTTCTTGAGCTTCATGTAAGGCACTTACGTTTGCTTCTTGAATTTCAAGAACGCGGTCTTTTAGTTTATCCAAATCACGATCACCGTGGCACTGTCCACAAGAAGTTTGCATGGTTTTAAGTGGTGAAGTCCACCAGTGTGAGGTGATTTTTCTTTTTCCATCTACACGCTCATATGGCATATGACAATCAGCGCAGGATACATTTGCTTTTCCGTGTGTTCCTGACATATGTGTTTCATACTCAGGATGCTGCGATTTTAACATTAGAGTTCCGGAAATATTGCTAATCCAGTCTTTTTCAAACCCATTCTGTTTGGCAATAGTATTATAATATTCATACATGTCCTCTGGTTTGAAGCCCTTCGTCCACGGAAAAGTAACTTCGCTGTTTTTTGCAGAAAAATAATACTCAACATGGCACTGACCACAAACGTAGCTGCGCATTTCATTCTTCGTTGGGTTAGAAACATCAACACCCTGTGCTTTTAGCGCTTTAAAAAAGCTTGGCCGCGTTACACGTAAATCCATTGTTTTGGGATCATGACAGTCAGAGCAGCCAATTGGTGAGTGACCCAAGGCCTCCCCTTTTGGCCAAATTTCCTTATTAAAATTTGCTCCCCAATAGTGGTCACCCATTTCTTCAATCATTTTTGGCACTGCTGTTGATTTACATGTATAACAAGATCCAACTGATTTATCGGTAATCCGTTTAATGCTGCGAATATCTTCTAGTGCATAAGTATGGCCGCGTTCTTCATTGTACTCCGTTGCAAATCCATATCCGTTAAATAGGATTGGCAGCAGCGGCTCCTTATCTGCTTCATATTTGCTTCGTTTTTCAGAGCCTCCGTAGGTAGTGTCTTCCATTTTCTCATTTTTCTTATAGCTGTTATATTGAAGCGGGAATAATTTTTTAAACGCCTCATTACTAATTTCGTCTTCAGATAGGCCCGTTGTCTTTTGACCTGCTGCAGCGGCTGTTTTCTCACCGGAATCATGATCACACCCGGATATGATCAATACCATTGCGACCAGGAAAAGATATGCCCCATATCTTAACCTTCCCATTTTTAAAATCCTCCCTTTTTCTCTAATAACTCTCCTGATTTAGGCGGCTCTTTATAATGATCATCCTTAAAGCCTTTTCCATGCGGTACGGTTTTGTGACAGGAAACACAGCTATCCTTAGCATCATGTGATACGTTCGTAATCGTACTTTTGTGGCAGGAGATACAGTTTTCATTAATGACTTTCATTGTTCTGTCTGCCGCATGAATGACGTCAGGAATATCCTCTGTGCCTAAGGAGTTGTAGTACACATGTGTCATCCCTGCCCGACCCTTGAAAAAAAGCTTTTTAGCTATATTCTCGTGGGGAAGATGGCAGTCATTGCAGGACAATTTTGCGTGGGTTGAGTCCATGAATGAGGTATAAACCGATTGCATCGTGTGACAGTTTTGACAAAAGCCCGGTGAATCTGTGTAGGCCATGGTTTTTACTGTTACAAGCGATAAAAATACTCCGCCTAACAGAGCCATAACAACTAAGAGCTTTTTGTCGATTTTAAGAAGTTTTTTAATCATCTCTTCACCTCCCATAAAGTTCTTTCTCTCTTTATATAGTTAAAGTACCTTAGTACCTTAATCCAAATTTGACAACGAAAACTGTGTGCGGTTAATTGATGTAAAAATTTTGTGAATTAATTCACATAAAAATTTTAAAAAAGATGCTAGTAAACAATCTTTTATCCAGCAAAAAGTGGAGGTTTTGGAATTAATTTTATAATCTAATATCTTATTTAAACCATTAAAAAACAGCTCAATCTGTGACGTGCGTCACACATAAAATTAGAGATGTTTCGAAAATGTGAACAGGTTTTTTATCCTATTTTGAAGGTGTTTTTAATGAGAAATTGATATCACATGTGATTTTTACCACTTTTGAAAGCGATTAGATGCAGAAAAAAAAGACCCCTCTAAGAAAAAAATGAGGGATCTTGCATGTTTATTATGACGATTGGTCTTTTTCTTGATGCATTTTCGATTTAACTGGCTGGCCGCCTGAATTTTCATATTTCTTTTTAGCCTGCTTGACGACATCAACATCTTGTCCGAATTCAAGGTCTTGATTATTGATGCCATTTCGTGTTGTTTGTTCGGGGTTTTGTTGTTTTGAACGTTTTTTCAAAAAGGTTCCCTCCCTTAATGCCCTTGCAGGATCATATTGTTTTGAAGCTGTTGAATTTGCAGCCTCATTCTGTGAAGCTGCTCCCGCTGCTGAGAATTTGCACTGTGGGCCATTGTTGCAATATCTTGGTAGGTTTCTTCAAGCGTTTGTAAGGCTTTAGTGTAATCGTCGTTATTATAATGCTCTTGAAGGCTGCTTTCCTTGTATTGTTCCTGGGCATATCGAATAGCATCCTCACATTGCTGCATTAATGTCTCCATGGATTCACGAGTTGCCATCTTTAGAACCCCCTTCTTCTCTTTAGAAGCACACTGCTTCATTTCTTATTCTGTTCTCCATTTGCTTTCCTATGACAATGAACGATTTGATAAATGTTGGGAATTCAACTGTGATAAACGCAATGGATAAGCTTTTCGCTTCATGTTAAAATGAAAGTTATGCAAACTTTTTTTAAACTTGAATATGTTGATTTGCGCCCCAGGCGCTTCGCTTTCCGCTCCAATCAACATAATTACAAAATAAAGGAGGTTTTCAGGATGCTTCAGACAAAACCTTTTTCATATGCATCTGATAATAAACGTTATCATACTTGGAATTATCACCTACGAAATCAATTTGGTCATAAGGTATTTAAAGTCGCGTTAGATGGCGGCTTTGACTGTCCTAACCGTGATGGTACGGTCGCCCATGGCGGCTGCACCTTTTGCAGTGCTTCAGGTTCCGGAGATTTTGCCGGGAACCGTGCCGAGCCTCTTGAAACACAATTCAACAAAATTAAAGATAAAATGCATGCAAAATGGAAGGATGGTAAATATATGGCCTACTTTCAGGCCTATACTAATACTCATGCTCCAGTTGAGGTATTGCGAGAAAAGTTCGAGACTGTACTAAAGCAGGAAAACGTAGTGGGTCTCTCGATCGCTACCCGTCCCGATTGTCTCCCTGATGATGTTGTCGAATATTTAGCGGAATTAAACGAACGAACCTATTTATGGGTTGAGTTAGGCTTACAGACGGTTCATGAACGTACGGCTTTACTGATCAACCGTGCACATGATTTTCAATGCTATGTAGATGGTGTCAATAAGTTAAGGAAACATGGTATTCGGATTTGTTCGCATTTAATTAATGGCCTGCCGCTCGAAACGTATGACATGATGATGGAAACGGCGCGGGAAGTTGCCAAATTAGATGTACAGGGAATTAAAATTCACTTGCTTCATCTTTTAAAAGGCACTCCAATGGTGAAACAATATGAAAAGGGTATGCTCGAGTTTCTTTCACAAAAGGACTATGTAAATTTAGTATGCAATCAATTAGAAATTTTACCGCCGGAAATGATTGTCCATCGAATTACAGGTGATGGACCAATTGACTTAATGGTTGGTCCGATGTGGAGCGTAAACAAATGGGAAGTATTAAACTCGATTGATGCGGAACTAAAACGCCGGGAAAGTTGGCAAGGCAAATTTTATCAAGGGGTTTAAATCGATGAAAATGGAACGAATTCTTCCGTATGCAAAAAGCCTACTTAAAAAAGCTATTCAAACCGGCGATGTTGTCGTAGATGCTACTTTAGGAAATGGACATGATACGTTATTTTTAGCCGATTTGGTTGGTGAAACCGGTAAAGTGTTTGGATTTGATGTTCAAGAGGAAGCTATCCATGCCAGCAATGAACGCCTAAGCGCACACGCAATGTTAGAGCGTGTAACCCTTTTTCATGAAGGTCACGAGCATTTATCAGAAAAAATACCAACGAATTATCATGGAAAAATTACCGGGGCCATTTTTAACCTTGGTTACCTCCCTGGCAGTGATAAATCAATTGTGACCCAGCCAGAAACGACTATTGTTGCCATTGAGCAATTAATGAAGATTATGGCACCTCAGGGAATCATTGTTCTTGTTATTTATCACGGTCACGAGAAAGGGGCCGTTGAACGGGATTCTCTAATTCAATATTGCCAAGAAATAGACCAAAAAACTGCACATGTTCTTCAGTATCAATTTATCAATCAACTGAATAACCCTCCGTTTGTTGTTGCAATTGAAAAAAGGTAAAAACCAGGCCACGCCTGGTTTTTTATTTTATCATAAGTCTAGTTACAAAGGATGGCACCGATTTTTGCAGCGAACGGTAGGCAAGTCCATTGAAATAAAAGAAATAACTTATCCATCCGCCAGATTTGATAATTCCTTTTGCTAGCTTACGTACATTTTTCTGTTTTCGGACCTTTGAATCAGATAAGTATATCCCCAATAGTCCGCGATTAATTAACTGATGGAATTTTTTATGGGGAAGAAATTCCGTATGCCTGTCAGCCTCCGTAACAAAATGCTTTAACCGCTTAAAAAGCGTTTCTTCGCTTTCATAATAAGAACAAAAGTTCAAATCGCCTCCGGCAACGTCCTCCTCTTGATCGATAAAATAATCCAAAAGGATATGTAAGCCTTGAATATAGGGAAAATAACCCTTTCGAATGTTTTCGGCGTCACTAGCCTGAAAATCTTCCCTCATCGCATAAGAAATCAGACAAAATATCCCTAATGTTGAACCAGAACAGGCAGAGAATTCATACCATTCCATCGGCGGCAATTGATTTTGATAGCGATGAAACCAATTTTCAAGACGCGGCACTCGTTCATCTTTCACTACATGTTTATGAATTTGCAGATCACAATAATATTGGCACAGTTCAAGCAGATAATCCTTTATCAATTCATAATGAGGAACATCCCTTAAAATATCGCGGCAGGCTTCTGATAAATCATTCAAATAGTTATTATCATCCTGATCCTCGCGGAGCCGGTAATAATTTTTCTTTTCCGCATCTAATATAAGTGCATCGTGCATTGATTCATGAAGGACCGCAAAATCATCGGGATCTAGTGAGGTGCTTCGGTCACATAAATTATCAAGATAGTCACTAATCGTTTGATAAGCAACAATAAACTTAATTGCTTTTTTATAATGTTCACCTGAAGTGATAGCTAGAATACTTCCTCCCTCACAATGAAAGGTTTTATGCTCAATACTAGCCAGAGCCTGAGTTCTTAGTTCAGGATTCGGAATTTTTTCAGCTCGGCTTTTCCAATAAGCCAATTCTTTGTGTACGGCTGGAAGTATTTTTCGATAAACCCTGGACATAAGGGTGATTGGCTTCATGGAATACGACAACCCTTTCTATACAATATAACCAATTGCTTTTAATTGACTAATAACAAAATCCTTTGCGTATTCAAATACCTCTTCACGCTCAGGTTCATTAAAAATTTCATGGTAGTATTTTGGCCATTCTTTAAACCTTTTTTCCGATAATGGGACATGATTGAACCATTCCTTAACGGTTCCTTTCTTGACAATTTTGTCATCCCCGCCTTGCATAAGAAGCATCGGAATATCTTGAGTTTGTTCAAGCTTAAGGAATGCCTCCTTCATAGCCGCAGCAAGTTCACGATACCATCTTATCGAAACCTTTGTCACATAAAGAGTATCATTGGAATCAGCTTCCCTTACGTCTGCATTTCTCGTCGCCATGTGAACGGTTAAACCTGAATTGACCCTGAAGGAAGGGAATACGACATTTAACCCATGTGAAACAAACTCTAAAAATTTTGAAGGTGTATTTACAAGGCCTAAGCATGGTGATGATAGAATAACCCCTGCAATATTTAATCTTTCTTCCTGCAGAAGGCGGATTGAAATCAGCCCCCCCATACTATGCCCCAGTATAAACACTGGTAAATTATAGCGGTAGGCTGCCTGTACCCAATCCTTCACTTCAATTATGTAATCATCGAAGGAATCGATATGACCGCGGTTGGCTCGTGTTGTCATACCTTGCCCAGGAAGGTCAGCCATAATGACATGAAAGCCTGAAGAACGCCACATCTCAATCAGCCACCCGTACCTGCGATGGTGCTCCATTGCCCCGTGTACTATCACAATGACCGCTTTTGCATCCCCTTCTGCTTCCCACTTCCACATACTTTTATATCCCCCTAAAATAGTTGAAAATAATAAAAAACTTTAGCTTTGAAAAAGGCTCCCAATCTTCGCTACAATAGAACTATCATCAAAAAAGGAGCTACTAGTATGATTTATCCCTTTAAAGATAAGTATCCGTTAATTGCCGAATCGGCCTTTATCGCAGATTATGTCACGATTACAGGCGATGTTGAAATTGGAGAAGAGTCCAGCGTTTGGTTTAATTCCGTCATTAGAGGCGATGTTGCCCCGACAAAGATTGGCAATAAAGTAAATATCCAAGATAATTCTATATTACACCAAAGTCCCAATAACCCGCTAATTTTAGAAGATGAAGTAACGATTGGGCATCAGGTGATTCTTCACAGCTGTATCATCAGGAAACGGGCCTTAATCGGAATGGGGTCCATCGTTTTGGACCAAGCTGAAATTGGTGAAGGGGCCTTTATTGGGGCAGGAAGCCTTGTCCCGCAAGGAAAAAAAATCCCCCCTAATACATTAGCATTTGGCAGGCCGGCTAAAGTTATTAGAGAATTAACCCCAGAGGATATAGAAGATATGGAAAGAATCACGAGAGAGTACGCTGAGAAAGCGCAATATTATAAGTCCTTACAATCATAATAAGAAATGCGGAAGCACCTTGCTCAGGGGTGACAAGCATAAGTCGAGCCGGCGGAAAGGTTGCTTTTTAACCTTTTCGACGGATTGGCTGTAGACCCAAGAGCCCCTAGACGCTGGAGCTAGACATAAAAAATGCACCCGAAATTTTCCGGGTGCATTTTTTATAATTAGTTTTTCAGTGTTTCAAGAGCTTTTGCTGCTGCATATTCACGCTGAAAGGAATAAACGTCTTCGACATATACTTGATGCCATACCATAAACATAAGCACTGTCCAGATTTTCCGGCTGTTATCAGCTTTGCCTTGGCAATGGTCCTCAAGCAGTCTTAACACATATTGTTTATTAATTAAGTGATCTGTATTGCTTTCACGAATGATTTTCTTTGCCCAATCATTCATTTCGTTCTTTAACCAGTGACGGATTGGCACTGGGAAGCCAAGCTTTTTACGATTCAGTACATGTTCTGGAACAACACCCTCAGCTGCTTTACGTAAAATATACTTGGTTGTACCATTAGCTGTTTTTAAGCTTGTTGGAATTTTCGAAGCCACTTCAAATACAGCTTTATCAAGGAATGGAACACGCAGCTCCAGCGAATGTGCCATCGTCATTTTATCAGCCTTTAATAAAATATCTCCGCGCATCCATGTATGAATATCGATGTATTGCATTCTGTCAACAGGATCATAGCCTCTGGATTCTTCGTAAAGAGGTTTTGTAATGTCTGTATAGTTTAATCCTTGACGGTACACATTTAAAAGTTCTCGTTTTTCCTCTTCGGTGAACATTTTGGCATTTCCGATATAGCGCTCTTCCATCGGTGTCACGCCGCGTTCGATAAAACTTTTGCCTTTCGTGCCTTCAGGCATCATATTAGCGATCCCTTTTAATAGCACCTTACCGACTCTCGGAATTTTATTAAATACCTCTAACGATTGCGGTTCGCGGTAAATATTGTATCCGCCGAACAACTCATCTGCACCTTCACCTGAAAGTACAACCGTAACATGCTTCCGCGCTTCGCGAGCTACAAAGTATAACGGTACGCAGGCAGGGTCTGCAAGTGGATCATCCATATGCCACATGATTTTTGGAACTTCATTCATATATTCCTCAGGAGTAATCACATAGCTGATATTTTCCACGCCCAGCTTCTCGGCTGTCTCTTTGGCAACATCAATTTCACTAAATCCATTATGCTCAAAGCCTACAGAGAAGGTTTTGATTGCAGGATGAAATTGCTTGGCAATGGACGCAATTATAGAAGAATCGATTCCGCCGGAAAGGAAGGAGCCGACTGGAACATCGCTTCGCATATGCTTCTCGACTGAATCAAATAGGATGTCACGGATTTCTTTGACGAAATCATTTTCTGATTTCTGAACTGGCTTAAAATGTGCCTTCCAATAACGCTTCATTTCCATTTTAGAGCCGGTTTTCTTTGTAAAATAATGTCCGGGCTCGAGCTTTTTAATTCCTTCTGACAGGGTGTTTGGCTCAGGGACAAATTGATAGGTTAAATAATGCTGTAAGGAATCAAAATTTAGCACATCGTTTTCTAATGCAAGGAGAATACTTTTTTTCTCAGAAGCAAAGAACGTTCTTTCGCCGTCTTCAAAATAGAAGAACGGTTTGATTCCAAACGGGTCGCGTGCCCCGTAAAGCGATTGCTCTTGTTTATCCCAAATGACAAAGGCAAACATGCCGCGCAGCTTTTCCACTGCTTTTTCCTTCAAGTGGCTGTAAAGAGCGATTATAACCTCTGTATCTGAACTTGTCGCAAATTTTAAGCCCTCATTGAGAAGCTCTTCACGAAGCTCTACATAGTTATAGATTTCGCCGTTAAAAATAATCCAATAGCGCTCATTTTCATAGGTCAGCGGCTGATGTCCTGATTCAATATCAATAATACTCAAGCGGCGGAAGCCAAATTGAATATGGTCATCATAATAAAAACCATCATCATCAGGCCCGCGATGGGTTATAATATCGTTCATATTTTTAAATAGTTGTTTTTGTTCATCACTATAGCTTTGTGTTTTGTCGTGTACACAACCGATAAAACCACACATTATGTACCTCACCTACTCCAGTTCAAAATATCCTTGCTAAAAAACATACTCTCTTATACTACCACTTTTTTTTTAAAATGGAACTGTGAACTTGAGGAAAATCAAGTACAATCATTTTTCACTTCTTTCGACCTACTTAAACCCGCCCTATATTAAAATAGACTCTAATAAATAAAAGGAGTTACATATATATGCAACTCCTTATCAGACTAATTATAGATTTGCTTGCTCACGTAATGTTTGAGCTTTATCAGTACGCTCCCAAGGAAGATCAACATCTGTACGGCCAAAGTGTCCATAAGCAGCTGTTTGCTTATAAATTGGGCGGCGAAGTCCGAGCATGTTGATAATGCCAGCTGGGCGAAGGTCAAAGTTTGCATCTACAAGATCAACTAAAACATCTTCGCTTACTTTACCTGTGCCAAAAGTATCCACAGAAATGGAAACTGGTCTTGCTACACCGATTGCATAAGCAAGCTGTACTTCAACCTTATCAGCAAGACCTGCTGCAACGATATTTTTTGCTACATAACGTGCTGCATAAGCGGCAGAACGGTCAACTTTTGTTGGATCCTTACCAGAGAAAGCACCGCCGCCATGACGAGCATAACCGCCGTAAGTATCAACAATGATTTTGCGTCCTGTCAAGCCTGCATCCCCTTGTGGTCCGCCGATAACAAAACGGCCAGTCGGGTTAATAAAGTATTTAGTATTTTCATCAATTAGTTCATTGGGAACAACTGGATTAATCACATATTCTTTAAGGTTTCGCTGGATCTGCTCGAGCGAAACTTCTGGGTGATGCTGCGTCGAAATAACAATTGTATCTATGCGAACTGGTTTATCGTTCTCATCATATTCAACGGTAACTTGTGTTTTACCGTCAGGACGTAGATAAGGTAAAAGCTCCTCTTTACGAACTTCTGTTAAACGGCGTGACAGCTTATGAGCAAGTGAAATTGGAAGAGGCATTAACTCTTTTGTTTCATTACATGCAAAGCCAAACATTAAACCTTGGTCCCCTGCACCAATTGCTTCGATTTGCTCATCAGACATTAGTCCTTCACGAGCTTCCAGCGCTTGGTCAACCCCCATTGCAATGTCTGGAGACTGTTCATCAATCGATGTTAATACGGCACAAGTTTCCGCATCAAAGCCGTACTTTGCACGAGTGTAACCAATTTCCCTAACTGTTTCGCGAACAATTTTTGGAATATCCACATAAGTAGAAGTGGTGATTTCCCCAGCTACAAGTACTAAGCCTGTTGTTACGGAAGTTTCAGCCGCAACACGGGCATTAGCATCCTTTGCTAAAATAGCATCTAAAATGGAATCAGAAATTTGGTCACAGATCTTGTCAGGATGACCTTCAGTTACTGATTCAGAAGTGAACAAACGACGTTTTGTTGACATCTGAATTCCTCCTATATTATTGAATAAAGTGAGGTTATGTGTGGGGTTATGTTACCTTGTTAGTTTAACCTCGGGTTGATACGGAACTCATTCCCTTAGTAGTATGAAATAAACACGGGTATTTTATTAATAAACACAGTATTAATAATAAACCCGGCTGAAGATTCTCACGATGGGATAAACAAAAAGCGATTATGTAGCACGAAAAACAAAAAACCTTTCCATCGCATGAGGAAAGGTTGAGTGCAAATGTTTGCGTGCCTTTCACTCTTATCGTTCAAGGTCAAGCCTTGCCTCAGGTTTAGCACCTTTGCCCGAAAAATAAAACAAAACCATTCTTCGTTTGCAGGTTGCTGGGTTTCATAGGGCCTGTCCCTCCACCAGCTCGGGATAAGAGAGTATCCGTTCAAATTAAAATCATACCCTACAATATTGAAGGGTGTCAATCGATATTTATGAAACTTTTACCATGCAAATGGCTATAAATATAAAAATATTTTAATTTCATGATATAAATATTTTCTTTTTGCTTATTCCCTGAATAATGTATAAAATACAACTTGAAATAATTAAATAGTATAGACTAATTTTATAAATGTGTTATACTAATCGATATAATAATCGCCATTTTAAATTAAATAAAAAGGATGGTTAATTAAAAATGAATTCTGTTCATATTCCCAATGAATTAAAGCAATTACTTAAAGAAAATAATGTCCAAGTTCAATTATCAGTTCCTCAGTTAGTTGAAAAAATTCTAAACCGAAATGAAGGATCCTTAACTTCAACTGGTGCAGTTCGTGTTTCCACAGGCAAGTATACAGGACGTTCACCGCAAGATAAATTTATTGTCGTTGAAAATTCAACAAAGGATAAAATCGCTTGGGGATCCAATCAGCCTATTTCCGAAGAAGTATTTACTAACCTCTATCAAAAGGTATTAGAGTACTTAAAGGAACAAAATGAGCTCTTTGTATTCAAAGGTTTTGCCGGAGCCGATAAAAAATCGCAGCTGCCAATTCAAGTCGTAAATGAATTTGCATGGCATAATTTATTCGCTCACCAGCTGTTCATTCGTCCAACGGAAGACGAATTGCTCGAACATGAAGCAGGCTTTACGGTAATCTCTGCTCCTAATTTCAAGGCAGACCCAGCTGTAGATGGCACAAACTCAGAAACCTTTATTATTATTTCATTTGAACAACGCATTGTGTTAATCGGTGGAACGGAATATGCCGGTGAAATGAAAAAATCAATTTTCTCTGTTATGAATTATTTGCTTCCTGAAAACAATATTTTTTCGATGCACTGTTCTGCGAATGTTGGGCTTGAAGGGGATGTGGCATTATTCTTTGGTTTGTCCGGTACGGGAAAAACTACCCTTTCAGCAGATCCAAATCGAAAGCTTATCGGCGATGATGAGCATGGCTGGTCTTCCAATGGCGTTTTTAATATTGAAGGCGGCTGCTATGCGAAATGTATTAACCTTACCCGTGAGAAAGAACCGCAAATTTTCGATGCCATTCGTTTCGGTACTGTGCTTGAGAATGTTACGGTTAACCAAGAATCCAGAATCCCGGATTATGATGATGGAACATTAACTGAAAATACAAGAGCAGCCTATCCAATTCAGGCGATAGATAATATTGTTCTGCCAAGCGTCGCAGGGCATCCAAATACAATTGTATTTTTAACTGCAGATGCCTTTGGAGTTTTGCCTCCAATTGCAAAATTAACGAAAGAGCAAGCAATGTACCATTTCTTAAGCGGTTATACATCAAAGCTTGCCGGAACCGAGCGTGGAATCACATCTCCACAAGCAACCTTCTCTACTTGCTTTGGAGCGCCTTTCTTGCCGCTTCCTGCAACTCGTTATGCTGAAATGCTTGGTGAAAAAATTCTTGAGCATAATGCCAATGTCTTTTTAGTCAATACAGGCTGGACTGGCGGCGAATATGGTGTCGGAAACCGTATGAAGCTTTCTTATACACGCGCAATGGTTCAAGCGGCACTTGAGGGTGAATTGAACCATGTAGAAACAGTCAAGGATGAAATCTTCGGCCTGAATATTCCGCTTCATATTGCCGGTGTTCCTGATGAAGTTCTTCAGCCAAATAAAACGTGGGCAGACCCAGAAGCCTATGAAGTGAAAGCAAAAGAACTTGCTGCTAAGTTCCGTGGAAACTTTAAAAAGTTTACGAATGTCGCTGCTGAAATCGAAGAAAAAGGCGGACCGATCGCTTAAATACGAAAAGCCCTTATAAATTTGAACTGTTTTCTAAACTCAATAGGGGACAGGTAGTTTAATTTGCCTGAAGTCGTGTTTGATTATAATGATTGATGAATTTTTCAACTCTTTCGATTACAATAGAATTTGTAAGAAACTCTCTTCCTTGAGAGTAGAATTCTTCCGACTTTATGGTGGAGTGGAAGGATTCAATGACGGCATTATCCAAGCAATTGCCTTTCCGGGACATGCTTGTGGTAATGCCTTTTTCTTTTGCTATTCTTTGAAATGAGTGGGACGTATATTGGGATCCCTGATCGCTATGAAGTATTAAGCCTTTCAATTCACGACCTTCTACAGCGTCTTTTAAAGTATTTATTACTAAGGAAACATCTTGGTTGGTACTAATTTGATATGCGATAATCTCATTATTAAATAAATCCATGATTGTGCTTAGATACAACATAGATTGTCCGAACGGAAGGTAAGTAATATCAGTTACCCATTTTTCATTTGGTCTAGAAGCTTTAAAATTCCTATTCAAATGGTTAGGTACGACTACCTTCATTTCGCCAGATATATTATTATTACGTTTTGGCTTTACCCGGCATTGCAGGTTATATTTTTGCATGATCCGTTGTACTGTATTACGATTGACCTTCGTCTTATAATCGCGTAATAGCCAGGCTCTGACTGTCCTATGGCCAATTAGAAATTTATGACGTTTACAAATTTCAATAATTTGTTTTTCGAGTTCAGTTTTAACCTTTTGCCCCCATTTTCTCCACCTATAGAAAGTAGATCTAGGTATATCTAAGCAATGACATAGTAAAGTTACACAATATTTATCTTTTAATTTTTCAACTAAGGCGACTACAGCTTCTGGAACCAACTCCTCTCGATTTCTTGGTACTTTTTTAAAATTTCTATTTGTGCCTTTAAATGCTCATTTTCTCTCTTTAATTGTTCATTTTCAGATAATCCTTTAGAACCTTTCCCATAAGAGTATTGTTTACCTATCCCTTGTGCTAAACGATATTGTTGCCCTTCACGATACCATTGCATCCACCGTTTAACCTGAGTAACATTGGTTATTTCGAATTTATCCATAATTTCACGGTTTGAATACTCACCACTCAATTTCATCTTAATAACGGCCATTTTAACTTCTTCTGAGTAAGCATTTTTCTTTCCCATAAGAAAACACCTCCTGAGTCACGTATTATTTAAATACGATTCAGGGGGTGCTTTTTCCTTTGTCTTATTTAACTAGGTCTCTTCAATTTGATAAGGGCTTTCTTACTTCTACTGCTTCTGATTTTTGTAAAATGGTAAAACGGTACTTACCGCTTTTTTTAAGGTGGAAATTTCCTTGATACATCGAGATCTTTTTACCATCCATTGTCGTGTAATCTTTTTTATCTTTAAAGATAAATTCGGATACCTCTCCATTTTCTACAGCAAATACCTCTAATTTTAATTCAGAAGGAAGGTCATCTCCCTCTGCTTCAATGGAAACATCCTCGTAGAAACCAGCGAACAAATCTTCTTGCGAAATCATCAGAGTAGAATTACCAACTTTAACATAGGGCTCTTTTACATAGATAGAAAATTCGCCGATTTTTTTATTGCCTACCGTGAATTCTAGATTCCATTTGCCGGGTAAATCAAGCGATTTAAAGCCCGTCATTGCATGACCATCTGACCCATACATTCCTCCTGAAATAACGGTTGTTGCTAGATGTTCTTTTACCCCTGTTTTTACATGTACAGCATCAATTTTAAGAGGTTTATTTGCAAAATCTTTTTCGTAGTCGCCCCATAAATAAACGGCTATCTTCGATACACCCCTTCGGTCCATCGCTATCCATTCCAATGGTGCCAGCAGGCTTACCTTATTTGGAATTCCAAAATTACTATCTGCATAAAGAGGAGAGCCGTCCGTATCCTTAAGTGCAAAATATTCACCCTGTTGTACTGCCTTGGTTCTTCCAGAGCCGGTAAGTTGTGAAGAAGAATCTTTTTTGTCAGTGAAATAAAGGAGTGGAGCTAATAATACTAGGACAAATAAGGCGGCCAACGCTGCCATTCTTTGAAAGTTAAATGGTTTTCTATGTTTTCTAGTACTTGCCTCATCAATTACCATTAACATATCCGTCCTCTGTTTTGTTGTTAATTCATGCTTTGGAAAATTTGAGAGCATCTCTAACAAATCTTTATCAGATAATTTCCTCAAAGTACTCCCCCTCCTTCAGACACTCATTTAATTTTCTCACTGCCCGATGAAATGTTACATTCACTTTATTTTCTGACCAACCGAGAACTTGGCCGGCTTCCTGTGAAGAAAGTTCGGCAATCCCCCTAAGTATGATTACATCCCGATAATTATCTTTTAGTTGGTTTATCGCCTCGTATAATTTTTCATATTCGAATTTCCTAAGCAGCATTTCCTCTGTAGGTTCAAGAGGTTTTGGTGATTCATTATCTAAAAGCTTTTTAAGCTTTTGCCAAACGGATCTTTTTCGGTAAAAATCTATGGCTGTATTTCTCGCGATTGAAATCAGCCAGGTTTTCGGGCTCGCTTCATTTTTATATCGGCTATACGCTCGAAACGCCCGCAAAAAGGTCTCCTGAACCAAATCCTCTACATCCATCGCTCCTGTATAATAGACTAAATAATTTGTGACATCTTTTTCATATTGAATGAACCATTTTTCAATTGGATGAGCTCGCTCCAACCTTGCTCCCCCCTAACATAGTACTTATGATTAAAAAATTTTTATAATAATAAGACGTTTCATTCTTTTTAATTCTTACACTTTATTTAAAAGCTGTGTTAAACTTTCCGACAGCTTGAATTTTTGATGGTGACGTGCTTTATAAGCCGTTCATAACGACCGGCAGCTTGAATTTTTAACGGTGACGGGCTTTATGAGCCGTTCATAACGACCGGCAGCTTGAATTTTTAACGGTGACGGGCTTTATAAGCCGTTCATAACGACCGGCAGCTTGAATTTTTAACCGTGACGGGCTTTAGGAGCCGTTCATAACGACCGGCAGCTTGAATTTTTGACGGTGACAGGCTTTATGAGCCGTTCATAACGACCGGCAGCTTGAATTTTTGACGGTGACGGGCTTTATGAGCCGTTCATAACGACCGGCAGCTTGAATTTTTGACCGTGACGGGCTTTATAAGCCATTCATAACGACCGGCAGCTTAAATTATTAACGGTGACGGGCTTTATAAGCCGTTCATAACGACCGGCAGCTTGAATTTTTAACGGTGACGGGCTTTATGAGCCGTTCATAACGACCAGCAGCTTGAATTTTTAACGGTGACGGGCTTTATAAGCCGTTCATAACGACCGGCAGCTTGAATTTTTAACGGTGACGGGCTTTATGAGCCGTTCATAACGACCGGGAGCTTGAATTTTTGACGGTGACAGGCTTTATGAGCCGTTCATAACGACCGGCAGCTTGAATTTTTGACGGCACGGGCTTTATAAGCCATTCATAACGACCAGCGGCTTGAATTTTTTGACCGTGCCGGGCTTTATAAGCCGTTCATAACGACCGATAGCTTGAAGTTTTGATGGTGACGGGCACGGGCTTTATAAACCGTTTATAGTGACCGTTCAATATAAAAAAAGACCTTCGTGGTCACTGTCAGCTTTTCACAGTGACCATGAAAAAAAGCAGGCATCTATCAGCCCGCTTAGTTCGTGGAATTCAATGAAATTAGTTGATACGTGATGGTTGTGCTGTTTTTTTGCCATTCTACTTTTTTAATCATTGCGATTCCGTTTGAATCGCTTTCGATTGTTTTTCTCACATCAATTGGAATCTCAATTGGATAGAGTCTGAATCCTTCCTTTTCTAAAGTAAATAGGTTTTCTTCCACTCGCTTCTCTCTACCCTTTGTTACAATCATCGTATTTAATTCAAGAGGCATACCCATCAAAAATCCGCTCCTCTGCTCTTAATAATCATATTTTATCATTTTTTGCCATTGGATTTCATCCACTTCGTTAAATCTTCAACCACTTTTCGATTATTGGCTGGGGGAAAATAATGCGTAAATTGCTCAAAGTACCAGCAAGCCACATGCTTGTCCAATTCGTTTAGCCTTTTTTCCAGTCGGTAAGCATGCTCAACAGACACATTGTGGTCCTTAACACCATGAATAATCAGGACTGGAGATGCAAGGTTTTCAAGCCCATAAAGCGGAGTTCTGTCTTGATACCGTTCTGGATATTTTTCAGGGGTCCCGCCAATTACCCTTTTCATCATTCTTCGTAAATCATTCCGTTCATAATAAGTCAGGGCCATGTCACTGACACCGCCCCAAGTGACAACAGAAGCTGCATCAGGAAACTGAATCCCTGTTAACAACGCCATCACACCGCCGCGGGAAAACCCAAAAATATGGATAGCCTGAACCCTAGGTAAAGATTTCAACAACAAATAAGCTGAAAAAGCATCCAGCCTGTCGTCACCGGCAAAATCCTCATTGCCCTCTCCGCCTTGATTTCCGCGATAATGTGGAGCAAACACGATAAACCCCTCAGCGGCAAACTGAGCAATCCTAGAAGGTCTTACCTTACCGACATTTTTAATACCCCCGCGTAAATAAAGAAAACCATCCATCCGGCCTGCACATATTGGTTCAGCAAGCATTCCCTTTACCCGTAACCCACCAGATAGATATGTAATAACTTTTAATTCCACCTTTGGATTAGGTGAAGGAAACCGCTGTATGTCTAAGATTTTTCCATCATTAAAGTTCAACTCTGTCATCTATCCTTCCAAATTAATTATCACTGGGCATTCACACATTTTTTTCCTTTTCATACATTATCATAGGCAATACGCCCAGATTGAATGGTAAATAAGGAGGTTCATACATGAGAAAATGGTTAAAATTCAGTTTTTCCTTTCTCCTCATTGCTATACTGATGTTTTCACTCGCAGCTTGCAATAACAATGACACACCTAAACCAACAAAACTAGAAAAAGTAAGAATCGCAGAGGTTACCCGCTCTATTTTCTATGCCCCTCAATATGTTGCAGCTTCTAAAGGCTTCTTTAAGGATGAAGGTCTTGACGTCACCATCACCACAACCCCCGGCGGCGACAAAACGATGACGACTCTTATCTCAGGGGGTGCAGATGTTGCCCTAGTCGGCTCTGAAACATCCATTTATGTATATGCTCAAGGTTCCAATGACCCGGTTATCAATTTTGCGCAATTAACACAAACAGACGGAACCTTCCTGGTTGCGAAAAAGAAAAACGATAATTTTTCATGGGAACAATTAAAAGGATCTAACTTCCTTGGTCAGCGTGTCGGAGGCATGCCACAGATGGTCGGTGAATTCGTATTAAAGAAACATGGCATTGACCCTCATAAAGACCTAAACTTAACCCAAAACGTCGATTTTGCCAACATAGCTAATGCCTTTGTCTCCTCTGACAACTATGACTATGTCCAATTATTTGAGCCAACCGCCAGCATTTTTGAAAAAGAAGGAAAAGGTTATATTGTTGCTTCTTTTGGTAAAGAATCTGGCCATGTTCCTTATACAACCTTTATGGCGAAAGATAGCTATATGAAAGAAAATAAAGCTACCATCGAAAAATTCACAAAGGCCATCTACAAAGCCCAGCAATGGGTGCAAACGCATAGTGCGGAGGAAATTGCTAAAGCAGTAGAGCCTTATTTTCCAGATACCGATTATGAGATTTTGAAAACCGTGGTTGACCGCTATAAGAGTCAAGGCTCTTATGCCACGGACCCTATTTTAGACGTGGAAGAGTGGAATAACCTCCAAAATATCATGAAGGAAGCTGGCTCGCTTCCTAAAGAAGTAGATCATAAAACACTTGTCAATACCGATATTGCTAAAAAAGTAATGAAAAAATAAATAGGAAAGGGAGGCCGTCAACATGAGCTTTTTGCAGGTTCAGGATATTCATCACACCTATTTCACCAAAGCCTCTGCCACCACGGCCCTCTCCGATATTTCACTGATGGTTGAGGAAGGAGAATTTGTTTCCTTCCTCGGCCCTAGTGGCTGTGGAAAGACAACCCTGCTCTCGATTATCTCCAGTCTCTTGAAACCAACCCAAGGAACAGTTCTTTTAGAAAATAAACCGGTATCTACCTCTAAAAATGAAATCGGCTATATGCTTCAACAGGATTACTTGTTTCCTTGGAAAACGATTGAAGAAAATATCTTATTAGGTCTTAAATTATCAAAACAGCTCAATGAAAAAACAAAGTCAGCGGCACATAGCCTATTAAATCAAATTGGGTTAGTTGGTGTGGAAAAACAGCTTCCTAAGCAATTATCAGGTGGGATGAGGCAGCGTGTCGCCCTTGTCCGTACGCTGGCAACAGAACCAAAATTGCTTATGCTTGATGAACCATTTTCGGCCCTTGATTATCAAACAAAGTTAAAGCTTGAAGATTTAGTCTCGCAGACGTTAGATGAATTCGGGAAAACGGCCATACTGGTAACCCACGATATCGGCGAAGCCATCGCTATGAGCGATCGAATCTTTTTATTTTCAGCAAAACCTGGAAGAATTTATAAAACGTTTGAAATGCCTGAAGTGCTCCGGAATCTCTCTCCTTTTGAATCAAGAAATCATGATGCTTTTCAAGACATCTTTCAAACGATATGGAAGGAGTTGGAGTCACTTGAACCAGGAAAAATATAACGTGGAACTCCTCCATAAAAGCTACATTCATTCCTTAATAATTGAAAAACGATGGGTACGATTTTATCAGTTAATTATTTTCCTGCTCCTATTCTCTAGCTGGGAATTTTTAAGCCGGATGCAATGGATTGACCCGCTCATTTTCAGTTCACCTTCAAAAATCTGGACCCTATGCCTAGATAAAATTCAAGACGGCTCTTTACTAACGAATTTAGGGGCCACATTAATGGAAACCATTGTAGGATTTATTATAAGTACCATATTGGGTGTCCTGATTGCCGCGATTCTCTGGTGGTCCCCCTTGGTGTCCAAAATACTTGATCCATACCTAGTTATATTTAATGCGATGCCAAAAGTAGCCTTGGGTCCGGTGATCATCGTCGCCTTAAGTCCTGGATACACTTCTATAATTGCCAATGGCGTCATTATTTCGGTAATCATCACAGCCATCGTCGTGTATACTTCCTTCAAAGAAGTAGACCCCAATTATTTAAAGGTGCTTCAAACCTTCGGGGCATCACGCTTTCAATGTTTTAAAGAAGCCATTATGCCTGCAAGTTTTCCAACAATTATTTCAACATTAAAGGTCAATGTCGGGCTTTCATGGGTGGGGGTCATCGTCGGAGAATTCCTTGTATCCACAAAAGGACTCGGATATATGATTATATATGGATTCCAGGTATTTAATTTTACACTTGTCTTCTTATCATTATTGGTTATAGCCCTGTTTGCAACGGTTATGTATCAGTTGGTTGATCTATTAGAAAAAAAACTTATCAAGGAATAGTGGGTTGCATTAAGCTTGCCACTATTCTTTTTCATTTTGCAGCCACTTCATGCATTCCTCCACGACCGGATCTTTCATGATGAAACTATAATTTTCTCCAAAACGAAGCTGTAGAAGATCGCCCTTGACCAAAATGGGACCATTTGTTTCGTGGTATGTATTTGTTTTCTCCAACCTTTTTACCTTTCCCCAAAAAACTGCTTTTACAAACGAGCCTTCCTTGTCTGACACTTTGTACTCAGCGAGATATTTTAATTCATCTAATATGGCCCCAGTTTCCTCAAAGGATTCTCTCCTAGCCGCTTCCTCGAGTGTTTCGCCAAACTCCCTTTTCCCCCCAGGAAAC
This sequence comes from Neobacillus sp. NRS-1170, assembly GCF_050468025.1. Classification (NCBI taxonomy): domain Bacteria; kingdom Bacillati; phylum Bacillota; class Bacilli; order Caryophanales; family Bacillaceae; genus Neobacillus; species Neobacillus sp. NRS-1170. The sequence goes on from NZ_JBITPF010000047.1 coordinate 43,037, forward strand.
TCGAGCCCTCGTTTTTTATGCTTGGTCAGCACCCATTCATCCCCGAATTGGCAAATGACGAGAACATGCTTTGCTTCTTCTAAAAATGCATCATGAGAAAAAGACAATGTCACCTTATTTCCATTATTATCTAAAAAATCAATCATACCCAACCCGCCTCAAATTCTTTTTAGTACTTTTATTATAACAAAAAAAGAAAACCCTAGAGCCTAGGATTTTCCTGCTTCTTCTTATTCATCTTTTGGTAAAATATTCATACTTTCAATATGATTTCGTGCCTCTTCATCCCCTAGCTTATGGATCATCCCATACACTTGTTGGATTGTACTATCATAGGCATGATTATCACGGTCATTATGATATTCAACAAATGGTATATGCGCCCTGATAAAGTTTTTCCACTCTGTCGAATAATTTTGGTCAAACAACTCGCGTAATTGAATAATTTCTTCATCTGTTGCCTGGATTTTATAGCTCCATGTTGAACTGGTAGCACTTTGAGAAATCTCGCCTGTCCCTACGTCTATATAATAGGTTTTCTTTTGTTCATCCATTTTTTCATCCCCTTTTACTGTTTATTAATCCACAAAAAGATAAAATTTATTCTTTTACAAATTTCGATTCATTTTTTATAAATGAATACGATATAATAATCATACAATCAGAGAAAACAGATTTTTCAGTCAATTGTAAAAAAGTAAATTTTCACTGTTTTTGAGAATGGTTTACGTATTCAAAAGAAAAACTACTATTTAAGGCAGGAGGTGTTCAAGTATGAAATTAGTCGATGAACTATATGAAATGTACCGGAACAAGCTTACGGGTGATGAAGAGGATATCGATATGCTCGCATTTGCTTTTTTAGAGGAAATGTCACATGAAGACCTTCTCGCTTTAATTCAAGATATGAGTAAACAGGAATTGTACGATTTAATGGGGCTTTATTTAATTGAAAGTCTAAAGGGGAAATTTGCGCAAGAAGAGTATGGACAACATCGCACCAATACTTATTATCCACGAAATATACACTAATATTACATAAGCCGCGAGAAAAGGAAGCGCTAGTTTGAGGCTTCCTTTTTTGTTTCATGATACAATAAGGAAAAGGGGGAATATTCTTGTATACAGTGTTTGTCGTATGCATCATCATTGTTATTGTTGTGCTGTTATTAGCTGTGATCACAACCTCGAAAGCCTATACATATAAGCATACAGTTGACCCGTTAGAAAATAATCCTAATGTGGATAATCAAGAGCAAAAAAAACATTTAAATTCAAATGAAAATAAGAAAGCATAAAAAATTCCTATTCAAAACGAATAGGAATTTTTAAGGAAAAGGGGCGGAGCGCCGCAATAAGGAATTTAGTTTATAAATGTCAAAGTGAAATCATTCATTTGCCATTTTGGGTGGGTGAACGCTTTGCTCTGCTCACACCGCCTTTTTTTATATCACCCAAATACTTTTTTTAAGTCTTCTTTACTTTGCTCAAGCCAGAAGTTCATTAGACGCTTGGCTCCTTCTAAATCATGAAGCTTTGCCTGGCCGCATTGTCTTTCATTTGCTGCAGGAATATCAGTGATTTCAACTGCATCTTTCATTGTATCCTCAAGAAGATCTATGATTTCCTCTACCGTCGGTTCACCGCTGACAACAAGATAGTATCCTGTTTGGCAGCCCATTGGAGAAATATCAATAATATCGAAATGATCGTACTTCTCGGAATGCTTACGGATATTAAAGGCAAGCAAATGTTCAAGTGTATGAATTGCATCAGGCTTCATCGCCTGTTTATTTGGCTGGCAAAAACGGATATCATATTTATTAACAACACCGTCACTTCCTACTTTATGAACACCACAGTGTCTCACAAAGGGGGCTTTTACGGCATTATGATCTAAATCAAAGCTTTCAACTGAAGGCATCAGTATCACTCCTTTTTTTATCTACAAACTATCATACACTAAATCCCGAGTTTTTTCATCTACTTAGTTATATTTAACAAATTTAGACCTTCGTTTTAATATATGGTATTTTGTAAGTAACCATTATTGAGGAGCGACCAAAATGTTAAAAAAAGCAATTATTGCACTGATTCGTTTTTATCAAAGCGTAATCTCACCTTTAAAGCCCCCGACTTGCCGCTTTTATCCTACCTGCTCGCATTATGGACTTGAAGCCGTACAGCGCTTTGGAGCTTTAAAAGGCGGATATCTCACCATAAAAAGGATATTAAAATGCCATCCTTTTCACCCTGGGGGAATTGACCCTGTTCCAGAAAAGAAGAAAGGTTAATTTTCATAACCATTTACAATAAGGTCCAGCTTTCCTGTCTTAGGGTCGATTACGAGACCATGTACAGGGACGCCTTTTGGCATTAATGGATGATTTTTAATAATCCCTACACTATGCTCTACACTTTCAGTTACATTATCAAACCCATGAAGCCATTGTTTAATATCGATACCTGAATAAGTAAGAGTATCAATCGTTTCTTCCGATATCCCCCGTTCCATCATGCTTTCAATTACGGGTTCCGCTTTTAAGCCGCTCATTCCGCAGTCATGATGGGCAACAACCAAAACCTCTTGTGCCTTCAGTTGATACACCGCAATTAGGATACTTCTCATCACACTGCCGAAAGGATGTGAAAGAATGGCACCGGCATCTTTTATTATTTTTGCATCTCCATTACCTAAATTTAAAGCTTTGGGCAATAATTCCAATAACCTTGTGTCCATACATGTGAGAATAACCATTTTCTTATTAGGAAATTTCGTTGTTTCATATTTCTCATATTCATGGTTCTCTACAAATTTCTGATTGTGTTCAAGCATTTCGTTTAAGATTGTCATTTTAATCCCGCCTTTCTATTTAAGCATACATAATATGCCTTAATAGAAACAAATTTTATACTTGCAAACAGGCAAATTTTTTTGTAAGATACAATTGGAAATCGGAATCGTTCCGTATTATACAAAAGTATTTATTCTGAATGCTAAAAATTTTTCGACAACAAATCGTAATTAATCCGATTTATAACATTTCAAAGGAGTTTTTATGAAAAAATTTATTCTTTTCCTTTCTTTTCTATTAACATTAAGCCTGTTCTTATCAGCCTGTTCAAATGACAAACCGGCTAAAAAAAATAAGAACCAGTTAACCATCTATACAACAGTATTCCCACTTCAATATTTTACTGAACAAATTGGCGGCAAATATGTTGACGTAAAAACCATCTACCCTCCTGGAGCAGATGAACATACCTTTGAACCATCGCAAAAGGATATGATGAATCTCGCTGATTCAGACTTATTTTTCTACATTGGATTAGGACTGGAAGGCTTTGTGGAAAAAGCAAAAAGCACCTTGAAAAACGAAAATGTATCTTTAGTAGCAACAGCAGATAAGCTTCAGCTGCCAAAAGATAACGGGGCCGAGGAAGACGAAGATGAAGCCGGACACCATCATGGCGATGTTAATCCCCATGTATGGCTAGATCCTATTTATTCAAAAGAAATGGCGGCTGTTATTCGTGATAACCTAGTGGAAAAAATGCCCAAGCAAAAAGAGCTTTTTGATAAAAATTATCAGACACTTGCAGCTCAGTTAGACGAACTAAATGGCCAATTTGAGAAAACCATTTCATCCGCTAAGCATAAAAAAATCATTGTGACCCATGCTGCATTTGGCTATTGGGAACAACGCTATGGAATAGAACAAATTAGCATATCCGGTCTTTCCACGACCAATGAACCGACCCAAAAAGAGTTAGAAAAAATAATTTCCGTGGCAGACCATGAAGGATTACATTACATTCTTTTTGAACAAAACGTTCATTCGAAGCTAGGTAAAATTGTCCAAGATGAAATCGGGGCAAGAGCCTTACCGATTCATAACCTGGCCATATTAACCAAAGAAAACATCAAGAACAAAGAAACGTATTTTTCCTTAATGAAAAAGAACCTTGATACTTTAGAAACTGCTTTAAATAATTAATTACCAATAACCACTTTTATTCCCTGACACTTACAGGCATGTGTTGCTTTATATCATCAAATGCTATTACTGTATTACCGAAATACTAAGGAGTGATACGAATGGCACAGGATGTTTTATGTGAAGTAAATAACTGTACGTATTGGGCAAAGGGAAATAAATGCAGCGCAGAGAGTATCTATGTTGTGAGCCACAAAGGGAAAACGGCCGATAATAGTCAAGAAACTGATTGTAAAACCTTTGAAGCAGGGGATCTCTAATAATAAAAAATGGACCAGGCAATCATGCCTGGTTTCTTTTTATTATTAAAATGTAAATAGTCTTTGCGAGAGTGACGTCTCCTGGAGTCGTTTTTCATTTATGTGATACCCGATTCCCGGTTCAGTTGGTACGGCTATTTCTCCATTATGTACGGTCACTTCCGGACTGATAATGTCTTCATCCCAAAACCGGCTTGATGCAGAAATGTCCCCTGGAATTGTGAAGCCAGCTAGCGATGCAAGCGCAATATTATGGGCGCGGGAAATGCCAAATTCAATCATCCCCCCGCACCATACTGGAACGCCTCTTTCAAAGCAATAATCATGGATTCGTTTCGCCTCCGAGAGACCGCCTACACGCCCCGCCTTAATATTAATAACCTTACAGCTGCCAAACTCAATTGCCTTTCGGGCATCTTCGAAGGACACAATACTTTCGTCCAAACAAATAGGTGTTATGATTTCTTTTTGCAGTATAGCGTGTTCGATTAGATCATCATGAGCAAGCGGCTGCTCAATCATCAATAAATTCCATTCATCTAAGGCTTTTAGCCGTTCAATGTCCTTTAATGAATAAGCAGAATTAGCATCTGCCATAATCGGCAAATCTGGGTAATGCCGTCTGATGTCTGCTAAAAAGGAATAATCCTGGTTTGGATTAATTTTTACTTTTATCCTTTGGTAACCATCTTGAAGGTATTGCTCAATTTGTCTTAGCGCTTTAGCAGTCGAATCTGTAGCAACTACTACTCCAGATGGAATCCTTGTACGTGTTCCGCCTATCATTTTGGATAAAGGCTGTGATTGATACTTGGCATATAAATCCCATAATGCCATCTCTAAGGCCGCCTTCGCCATATTATTTCTTCGCAGCGATTTGTTGAAAAGAACAGCTGCCTCATCCGGATGCTGTATCTGGTGTTTTTGCATCAAGGGAATCAAAAAGTCCTGTAACATATGCAAACTCGTTGCCACTGTCTCCTCGGTGTACCATGGTGAGGAAAAGGCTACTCCCTCTCCAAAACCAGATATGCCATCTTTATTCGTAACTTTTACGATGATACCTTCCCGATTATGAACTGATCCTAAATGAGTTTGAAATGGAGATTTTAAAGGCATTTGAATGATAAATAGCTCTATGGTCGATATTCTCATCCATCAACCCTTCCCTCAAGCAGCCATTCCTTGAGATTTCTCCTGAGTAATTTTTTTGCCGCATTTCTAGGCAGCTTTTCTATAAAATAAAAAGCTTTAGGAACTTTATATTTTGCAAGCCGTTCTCCACAAAATTGCCTTAGTGCTTCTTCACAAGGATAATCTCCCTCTTTGGTTACTAAAAAGACAACTGGAACTTGGCCCCACTGCTCATCGTCAATACCTACGACACCCGCATCTTGAACACTAGGATGGGACAATAATACCGCTTCAATTTCTGCTGGGTAAATATTTTCACCGCCTGAAATAATTAAGTCTGAGCGCCGATCAAGAACATATAAAAAGCCATCTTCATCTAAGTGGCCAATATCACCAGTATATAGCCATCCGTCCCGTATTTTTTCTGCCGTAGCATCCGGACGATTTAAATAACCTGCAGTCACATTGGGCCCTTTAATGATGATTTCACCGGCCTCACCAGCTTGAGCAACTCCCCCATTTTCACCTTCGATTCGGATTTCCGAAGGGAATAATGGTTTGCCTGCCGAACCAAGCTTAGTTAAGCTATATTCTGGTGCAAGCGTGACGATTTGAGAGGAGGATTCTGTCATTCCGTAAGTTTGAAAAACCGGAATCTCTTTTTCAGTACATGCAACAAGCAAAGGCAGCGGTGCAGGGCCGCCCCCAAGCAGCATACAGCGAAAATGGCTGGCAAGCCTTTGTTCTCCAAGCGTCTCCACTACTCTTTTCAGCATAGTCCCCACAATCGACATAACGGAAACTTTTTTTTCATTTATATCTTTGATCGTTTTTTCAGCATCAAAGGAATCATGCAGGACAATCGGCATTCCATAAATGACACTGCGCATTAGGATCGAAAAACCGCTTATATGAAAAAGAGGTACGCTGCAAAGCCAACAATCGCTTTCATTGATCCCTATATTTAAAACAGACCCAACAGCGCTCCACCAGTGGTTTCCATAGGACTGTATCACTCCTTTGGGATGTCCGGTCGTTCCTGATGTATACATTATCGTACAAATATCGGCAAGATTGATTTCTTCCCTGATGTCAGGCACCTCTGTTTTTCTGTTAAATAAGGATTCTTTAGTTATCATTTCTATCAGTAGATTTTGTTCATTCATTTTGTCAGATAAGGCTTCTTCAAGGATAAGAAAAGAGGATTTCGAATCCTTTAACTGCCAAACTAATTCAGATGAGGTCAAACGATTATTCAATATGACCGATTTCACGCCTAAAAGCTGCAGAGCAAATAATATAACCACTGTATCCAGATGGTTTTTTAACAATACACCAATAAATTGATCTTGCTTTAATCCAAGTCCTTGGAGCTGTCCTGCAGCTTTAAGTGAGCGGTCATAAAGTTCTTTAAACGTTACCGTCTGATTTTCAAAATAAACAGCAGTTCTATCAGGGGTTAAAAACACGCGCTTTTTCAAAAAATTAGGCATTCTCTCATACATCATTTTTCGTTACCACCTTATAAACTGGCTAGCTTCAGCGTCAAGGCGCTTCCGCTTTTCTATGAAAAAACAGCCTGATGGAAATCCATCAAGCTGCTGCTGAAACAATAAATCAAGGAAAACGCGGGAATTGACCGAAATCAGGCTTTCGCTTTTCTTTAAAGGCGTCTCGGCCTTCCTTCGCTTCATCTGTAGTATAATAAAGCAATGTCGCATCGCCGGCAAATTGTTGTAATCCTGCTAAACCATCCGTATCAGCATTCATAGCAGCCTTAATGAAACGGAGTGCAGTTGGGCTCTTTTCAAGCATTTCTTCACACCATTTAAGAGTTTCTTCTTCAACCTGTTCTAAAGGAACAACAGTGTTTACCAAGCCCATATCAAGCGCTTCTTGAGCATTGTACTGACGGCATAAAAACCAAATTTCACGCGCTTTCTTATGTCCAATAATTCTTGCTAAATATCCTGAGCCATAACCGGCATCAAAGCTTCCAACCTTCGGACCAGTTTGTCCAAAAACAGCGTTATCGGCAGCAATTGTTAAATCACAGACAACATGTAATACATGGCCGCCGCCAATCGCATACCCTTTTACCATCGCTACTACAGGTTTTGGAATAACACGGATTAAGCGCTGCAGATCTAGAACGTTTAACCGAGGGATCTGGTCCTCTCCTACATATCCGCCGTGTCCACGGACACTCTGGTCTCCACCTGAACAAAATGCTTTTTCTCCGGCACCAGTTAAAACGATAACTCCAACACTTGCATCATCACGTGCATAGGCAAAAGCGTCAATCAACTCCATAACCGTTTTTGGTGTAAAAGCATTATGTACATGTGGACGGTTAATGGTGATTTTTGCAATTCCATTATAAGTTTCATATAAAATTTCTTCATATTTTCGTCCTGGAATCCATTCTACTGCCAAATCGAAAACCTCCTTAGTTATGTAATAGACAAAAAGTCACTTACTATTGTACCAAACTTTTCTGGTTCTTCCACATGAATTGCATGGCCGCTGTTCTCCACAACCACCCATGTCCCAGTTTCAAGCTCCTTCAACATCTTTTCCGCAATTGTACAAAACTTTTTATCTTCACTGCCCGTTACCAGCAAAACATCACAAGAAAGCTGATGAAGGTTTTGCCACCAGGAAGGCTGAGAACCGGTCCCCATTCCGAGTAAACTATTAGCAAGTCCAAGGGGTGAGTTATTTAATCGCTGAAGCCGAATTGCCTCATTGATGGTTAATGGAAGACGCTTCATCGTTGCAAACAAAGGAATCTCCTCCCAGTAATCAACAAATGACTTTATTCCCTTTTCTTTAATAAAGTTTGCAAGTTCTTCATCTTTCATGCGGCGAATATTACGCTCTGATTCAGTCGCAAGACCGGGTGAAGAGCTCTCTAGGATTAATTTACGGACTCGTTCTGGAAAAAGAAAAGCAAAGGATAAGGCAAGCCTTCCCCCCATTGAGTAGCCAAGTAAATCCACTTGCTGGACACCCTGATTATCTAGGATGCCTTTTAGATCATTCGCGGCTTTTTCGATTTGGTAACGGTTACTATTTTCTGGTGAATCAGTTTTTCCATGGCCGATAATATCGGGAATAATTAAATTGGAATGCTTCCCCCAACATTCACAAAAAGGAGTCCATGTCGTTGAATCTCCAGTAAATCCATGTAACAATACCAGTGGAAATCCGCTGCCGGATTTCTCAACATGATACTTAACATTGTCGACCATTACCTTCATTCATGTTCACCTGTGACAAAATTTGATATTTCCTGGGAAACCAAACGCCAAAATTCGCGATGCTCATCCCGATTTCTGTCCCTATTTGTAGCTACTTCAAAAACTTTAATGCCTTTTGAATTCATTGCCGTCTTCATTTCTAATTCAAAGTGATCCCAATCTTTGATCTTGGTATATTTACCATGAAACAATTTGACCGCTTGCTCAAATTCAATATTTAATGGTGTGCCAAATAGGAGTTCAAAATGTTTCGGATGTTCAGCTTGTGGAAGGAAGGAAAAAATCCCGCCGCCATTATTGTTTACAAGGATAATATTAATATCAATATTGTAAAGCTTTGCGGCAATCAGGCCGTTTAAATCATGGAAAAAGGTTAGATCTCCTAGAACCAAATATAAAGGCTGAGAGTATAGGGCTGCACCTAAAGCAGTAGAAACCGTGCCGTCAATACCATTCGCCCCTCTATTCGCGACAACCTTTATGGATTTATCATTGTTTAAGAAGAAACTATCTAAGTCGCGGATTGGCATACTATTACCTACAAAGAGAGTGGCGCCTCCTGGGAGCAGCTCGGCTAATTGGTAAAACAATCGGCCTTCGCTTAATTCAGCAGTATCACGAACCCGTGCCATATTTTCATATGTAAGTTTATTAACCTTCTTCCAATCTTCTAAAAACAATGAAGGTGATTTACTTTTTAAATATGTACCAAGCTTTTCGCAAAAAATGGTTTCATTGCAGAATATCATATCAGTTGATAACGATGCTGGGTCTCGCCAGCCTCCGCCTCCATCAATAACAAATTGATCGGCAGCATGGTTTTCTTTTAAGAAAATCGTTAATGCTTTTGATACAGGCATAGCTCCAAAACGTATGACAACATCCGGTTTTAGGAATGACTTTGCCTCATCGTTTCTTAAGAATGTATCATAGGTATCAATTATATGTTCAAGGCTGTGTCTACCACTTCGCAGTTGTGACAAAGGGTCAGCTAAAAGCGGAAATTTTAATAACTCGGCCAGTTGGGTAACAGCATTAGCAAATGGCTCATCAGCGATGTTTCCGCAAACGATGATTCCTTTTTCTCTTCCCATAAGCTTTTCTGCGATTTCTTTAATTTGCTCTTCATTAATAGTTAAACCGCCGTTATGAACCTTTACATAACCGGTTGATCGTTCTTTCGCATGGAAAATCTCCTCATCCAATTTAGGAATCAGCGGCTCCCGAAACGGGAAATTCAAATGAACCGGACCAGCAGGTGCTGCGGTGGCAGCAGCCGCCGCTCTTGCACAAAAAGTCCGAGCGTAGCGAATCATCTCATCGCTTTTATCAGGCAGCGCCATTTCCGCAAACCATTTAACATGATGCCCATACAAATGAATTTGATTAATTGCCTGGGGTGCCCCTACTTCCCTTAGTTCATGGGGCCGGTCTGCAGTTAACACAATCAATGGGACTCGAGAATAACGAGCTTCAACGATTGCAGGAAAATAATTTGCAGCAGCCGTGCCTGACGTACAAAGGATGGCAACTGGTCTGTTTGTTATCTTGGCAATTCCTAACGCAAAAAAAGCAGCTGATCGTTCATCTACATGGATATGCACCTTTAAATCAGGATGTTCAGCCATCACCATCGCCATTGGTGTCGATCTAGAACCCGGGCTGACGACGACATCGGTGATACCAGAAAAGACTAACTCCGCTACAAAGGCCGCAATATAAGCGGTTAATGATTCTTGATGACTCATATTACATTTCCTCCAAAGGCCCTAAGCATTGGTCTAAACTTTAAACTCGTCTCCATATATTCACTTTCAGAATCCGAATCAGCCACGACACCGCAACCAGCAAATAAAGAGGCTTCATTTCCTTGAATTAATCCTGAACGAATCGAAACAGCAAATTCTCCATTCTTGCGGTAATCGACCCAGCCTAATGGAGCCGCATAAAAACCTCGGTCAAGGTCTTCAACCTGTCTTATTTTTTCAACTGCTTCACTTTTAGGTAGGCCGCCTAGAGCCGGAGTTGGATGGAGTCTTTCAACTAATAGCAATAAAGATGTATCTTGATGGCATTTTCCAATCACAGGAGTATACAAATGTTGGATATCTCGAATCTTCATAAGTTGAGGTTTTTCAGGCAAGATCACTTTTTCACATGATTCTTCTAATGCTTCCTTAATCATTTCTACAACATATCGATGTTCAATAAGATTCTTTTGATCCGTTAAAAGCTCTTCACCCAATAGCCTATCCTCTTCATTTGTTTCTCCCCGTGAAATAGAGCCAGCAAGACAAGTGGAAAAAATTTCATTCCCTTGCTTCTTTACAAGTCTTTCCGGTGAGGCCCCTATGAAACAATCGCCATTGGATTCAAAAGCAAAGATAAAGCTTTCATGCTGCTGATCGTTTAAGTTATAGAGAACCTTCTCAGCCTCAATTTCATGATTAAATGTTAGTCTAAGCTCGCGTGCCAGAACCACCTTTTTTAACGGACCCGTCGATACTTCCTTCACAATTTGGTCAACAGTCTTTTTCCAGTGCTCAGGCGAAATCTCTTCTGTTTGAAGCAGGATTGTTGTTTTCGTCCGAGAGCGCTGCCCTAAAGAATTTAAAAGATGATTCCTTTCTTGGACCACTTTATTAAATAAAGAAACATCATCATTTGGTGTACAAACAATATTTGTTGTTAAATAGGCCTGCCCCTGAATAATACTTAATAAATATTTTGGTAAATGGAACAATGAATCAGCGTACTTCGACCAAAGCTCTGTTTTAGCTTTGCTGGGATCAAACGAAAACCCTCCGAACATCAATGGACCAGTCCCGATTTCTTTATAAGGGTTAAAAATGATACTATCCCTTAAGAAGGTTTCCCACTCATTTTCAACATGAAAAAAGCGGTCAGTAGCCTGATCCGACTGAATTTGTTTTGTTATTCCAAGTCCAACAAGCACTAATTCGTCTTTGGGATCCTTCCAGAAAAACCGTTCACCCAGATAGCGCTCGTTCCCTATATTAAAAAATGATAAAGGGTTAATCGTGTCCATTTTATGAACTTCACTCATTAAAATGGGCCGGTTAAGTTTTTTCGCCCGCTCAACCGCTACAAGACCTCTTTCCTTTATTTCCGTTTCTTGAATGGTTACCAAACAAATCCCTCCAAAACAGCCAAAATTGCTGTTATCCATTCATTTTTAGCCTTATTAAAGATACTACTCCCATTGTAAATAAGTCAATAAAACTTGTCACTAACATCCTGTTTCATTCCTAATTATATATCAAAATTTCAATAATAGGTTGAAAACGACTTTTTCGTTATTTTTCCACTAAGTATTAAATAATAACCAAACAGGTATTATCTTCTAGATTTGAAAGGAAAAATTCATTGACACTACCACTCTGATTCCATACACTTATGTGTGGGAAAGAATCTTTAGACCTAAAAAATTGTCAATATAGAAAAAAATAATATATAAAAGGGAGAGACTAATATGCAGCCAAATTTACAGGAAAATTCGAAACCAGTCGTCGAATCTAACCGCGGCTTTCAAGTTTGGTGGCAAATGACCCGTCCTCATACGTTAACAGCAGCCTTCGTCCCGGTTTTACTCGGTACAGCACTTGCACTTAAGTCTGGCAAAATCCATTTCGGGTTATTTATCGCTATGTTGATTGCGAGTTTACTCATTCAAGCAGCAACCAATATGTTTAACGAATACTTTGATTATAAACGCGGCCTTGATAACGAACATTCTGTAGGAATAGGCGGATCCATTGTCCGTGATGGAATTAAACCGAAGACTGTCATGACTCTTGCATTCAGTTTTTATGGAATCGCGCTATTGTTAGGGATTTATATTTGCGCTAATAGCAGCTGGTGGTTAGCATTAATTGGACTTATTTGTATGGCGGTCGGTTATTTTTATACCGGAGGCCCTGTACCAATTGCGTATACACCTTTTGGAGAATTATTTGCTGGATTCTTTATGGGAATGTTAATTATTCTAATCTCATTCTTTATCCAAACCGGGACAGTCGACAGTACGAGTATTTTAGTATCAATCCCAAGCATGGTGCTTGTAGGTGAAATTTTATTAGCTAATAACATTCGCGACCTTGATAACGACAAGGAAAACGGACGTAAGACATTAGCCATTCTATTAGGGAAAAAGAAGGCTATTAATTTGCTTGCCGGTATGTTTATTTTCTCTTATTTATGGGTTTTAGGACTTATTATCGGCGGCATCGTTCCTGCATGGGTGGCGATTGTCATTTTAAGCGCCCCAAAAGCGATTAAAGCAACAAAAGGTTTTATTGAAAATACACTGCCTATTCAAATGGCGCCCGCTATGAAAGCTACAGCCCAAACCAATACGATTTTTGGATTTTTACTTGCCATCGGCATTTTCGTTGGACACTTTTTCGCATAATAAAAAGGCTTCTGCATACGAGCAGAAGCCTTTTTATTATAACGATTTTATTTTCCATATCTCCGTAGCATATTCTTTTATGGTCCGGTCACTAGAAAAATAACCTGCACGTGCAATATTGGTTAAACTCATTTTTTGCCAGTGCAACTGATCTTGATATGCTTCCCCTATTTTACGCTGGATGTCGGCGTAAGAGGCGAAATCCTTTAAGACGAAATATTGGTCATTTTCTTCAAGGAGGGAATCGAAAATGGGCTCAAATTCATTATTAACATCAGGGAAAAATCCATTCACGAGTTGATCAACCGCCTGGCGAATACGATAATCGTGATGATAATATTCGAGGGATTCATACCCGCCATGTTGATAATAATGGAGAACCTCGTCTGCTGTAAGGCCAAACGTAAAGATATTATCCCCGCCCACCAGCTCTTGAATTTCAATATTTGCTCCATCTAACGTTCCTACAGTGAGCGCACCATTGATCATAAATTTCATATTTCCTGTTCCTGATGCCTCTTTACTTGCAGTCGAAATCTGTTCACTTACATCAGCAGCAGGAAAGATTTTTTCGGCTAGGGAAACCCGATAATTTTCAAGGAAAATGACTTTCAGTTTATCCCCAATCTTTGGATCGTGATTAACCTTATCCGCTACAGCATTGATTAATTTGATAATCTTTTTTGCATAGTAATAACCAGGTGAAGCTTTTGCGCCAAAAATAAACACTCTTGGGGTAATCGTAAAGCTTGAATCCTCTTTAATTCGGTTGTATAGATGCATGATGTGCAATACATTTAGAAGCTGACGCTTATAGGCGTGCAGGCGTTTGACCTGAACATCAAAAATCGCTGTTGAATCAACAGTAACCCCAGTTTTATCAAAAATAACATCCGCCAGCTTTTGTTTATTTTCATTTTTAATTTTCTGCAGCTGGTCTAAAAATGGTTGGTCATTTTGATATTTAAGTAATTTAGCAAGGTCTTCTGCAGTATAAGTCCAAGAGGAACCTATTGATTCTGTAATCAAAGCCGATAATTTTGGATTTGCTTTTAACAGCCATCGCCGATAGGCAATTCCATTCGTTTTATTGTTAAACTTCTCAGGAAAGAGTTGATAAAATTGATTCATTTCCCGCTTCTTTAAAATTTCTGTATGCAGCTTTGCCACTCCATTTACACTAAAGCTTCCTACAATGGCTAAATGGGCCATTTTCACGTAATCATCAGCTAATATAGCAAGACTTCTGATCCGTTCCCAATCACCTGGGGTCTGCTCCCAAAGCTCCTGGCAAAAGCGTTCATTAATTTCCTCCACAATCATATATATCCTTGGCAGCAAGGGGCGGAAAATATGAATTGGCCACTTCTCTAATGCTTCTGACAAGGTTGTATGATTTGTGTATGAGATAGTATTTTTCGTAATATGCCATGCCTGCTCCCAATCAAAGCCCTCTTCATCAATTAATATCCTCATTAACTCAGGAATCGCTAGTACTGGGTGTGTATCATTAATATGAATGCAAACATCTTCATGAAGCATATGTAAACTTCCATGTTGTTTTCGATACGATTTCAGGATGGACTGGAGACTTGCCGAAACTAAAAAATATTGCTGCTTGAGCCTTAAAATTTTCCCATCATCATGGGTATCATCTGGATATAAAAACTCGGAAATCATTTCTGTTTCTCGTTTGTATTTTAAAATATCATCATGAAACGGAAATTGTGCTGGCTCAGCATTCCATAGCCTTAATGTGTTAACGGTATTTGATTTATACCCGATTACAGGCATGTCATGAGGAACAGCGGTTACCGTCTCGGCATTCAAATGTTGAAACACGTGACGCCCATTTTCCATCCTCACTTCGACCTTACCCCAAAAAGGAATCTTAACCGCCAAATCAGCCTTGCGGATTTCCCATACATTGCCGCTCCGCAGCCATTGCTCAGGCAGTTCGACTTGGTAGCCATCCACAATTTTCTGTTCAAAAAGGCCATGTTTGTACCGTATACCATGGCCGTGTCCAGGCAAATTTAGCGACGCAAGCGAATCTAAAAAACAGGCGGCTAATCTTCCTAAACCGCCATTCCCTAAACCTGCATCTGCTTCTAATTCTTCGAGCCCGCTCAAATCAATCCCCAATTGCTGAAGGCCATCCTGAACGATTTCCTCAATCCCAAGGTTAATTAAATTCTGCCTTAGCAATTTTCCTAATAAATACTCAATCGAGAGGTAATAAACCTGCTTGCCCTTTGCCGCATGATATCGTTCGTTTGTGGCAATCCAATCATTGCTGACAAATTCGCGGATCATATTTCCGAGTGTTTGGTAGTGATCTCTCGCTGTACTTTCCGAGAAACTTTTTCCGCATACCATTTCAAGTCTATTTAAAAAGGATTCTTTAAACTCGGACGTATTAGAAAACATGGGTTTCACTCCTAGTGATAAGCTCTGCATAAAGCTGGTTATAACTAAATGCTGATTGGGCCCAGCTATAATCCATTTCCATCGCCTGTTTAACAAGGGATTCCCAAGCTTCACGATCATGGTAAAAGCTTAGGGCTCTTCTAATCGTGTAGAGCATGTCATGAGCATTGAAATTGCGGAAGGAAAAGCCATTTCCTTCCTCTGTGGATTCATTCCAAGATTTTACGGTATCGTTTAAGCCGCCTGTCTCACGGACAATCGGAATCGCACCGTATTTCATTGCAATCAACTGTCCTAGTCCACATGGTTCAAACAGAGAAGGCATTAGGAATAAGTCTGCCGCAGCATAAAGATTATGTGCTAGCCCTTCATCAAAGCCAGTATGAACCTTTAATTTCTCTGGGTAGACACGGGCAGCCTGCCTTAAATGTTCCTCAATATCATAGTCACCGGTTCCAAGAATAATAACCTGAATATCCTCTTGCAGAATTTCTTTAAGAACACATTTAATTAGATCCAGCCCTTTTTGTTTAGTCAGCCGAGAAATCATTACCATTAAAGGCGTGTTTGCGCTTTGTGATAAGCCGAAAAGCTTTTGAATCTCTCTTTTATTAATAACCTTTTTTTCAGTATTATTTACTGAATAGGTTTGAAAAATCAAAGGGTCATTTGCCGGATTGTAGAAGTCATCATCAATTCCATTTAAAATCCCCAAAAGATCTTCATTTCGAGCTTTCAAAAGACCTTCCAGCTTTTCACCATAGGTTACCGTTTGAATTTCATTTTTATAGGTTGGGCTAACCGTTGTAATCGTATCCGCTGCAACGAGTGCCCCCTTCATAAAGTTGACATTCCCGAAAAACTCTAAGTGATCTGGATGGAAGGATTGATAATCCATTCCAAGCAAATCTCCCAAAACTTCCTTTGGAAAGATTCCTTGGAACTGCAGGTTATGAATTGTGAACACAGTTCGGATTAGACCATAACCTTTTCTTTTGTAATATTCCGATCTCAAAAGATAAGGAATCATTCCGGTATGCCAATCATGGCAGTGGAGTACATCAGGGAAAAAATTAAGCTCTGCAATTGCTTCAAGGACAGCGCGATTAAAATAAGCAAATCGTTCACCATCGTCATAATACCCATAAAGACCTTCTCTTTTAAAATAGTATTCATTATCGACAAAATAGAAAGTTACACCTTGATGGGTTAGCTCTTCTATACCGCAATATTGATTTCTCCAGCCGACCTGAACAGTGAATTCCTTTACCTTTTTCATTTCATTCTTATATTTATCAGATATGGTTCCGTACTTAGGGAGAATAACCCTGACATCCGTTCCCAGACTTTTTAATTCTTTTGGAAGGGATCCTGCAACATCTGCAAGACCTCCCGATTTAGCAAATGGTCCACATTCAGACACGGCAAATAATACTTTCACGAGTTCATCAACGCTCCTTGCTTGATCCCTTTACGTACTACAAATGGAGAACGGGCACTTCCGGTTAAATTAGTACCGGCTTCTATTTTTACATCTTTATCTAAAATAACAGAATCTAAATAGCAGTTATCTTCAATTTGACATTTCTGCATGATAATGCAGTTTTTAATAACAGCACCCTTCCCAATTTTAACACCTCGAGAGATAATACTGTTTTCCACCGTTCCACTGATTACACATCCGTTTGCAATCATTGCATTTTTTACAAAGGATCCCTTAACATATTTGGTTGGCGGCTCATCTTTTACCTTCGTAAAAATCGGACTGTCCTTCAAAAATAATTGCTTCCAAACATCTGTCTTAAGTAAATTCATGCTAGTTGAAAAATAGTTTTCAATTGAATCTATCATGACGGCATAGCCGTTGTAATCATAGTGGCAGACTGTGTACTGATGATCGAAATCCTGGACAACGTCTTTCATACAGGTGTAACCCGTTTCGTTTCTCGTTTCTAGCAATTTTATTAATAGCGAGGTTTTAATTAAATACATTTCCATGGAACTGCCATTTTCATGATGAATTTCGGTTATATCACAGGAAGAATGGCGATGCCAGTCAAGAATTGGTCTAAAGTCCATATTAAAAACCGTATAACAATTGGAGATAATCGCATACTCTTGAGTACTTCGCTTAAAAAAGTCCATATTGGCCGCAAAATGTTCAAACGACCCAATTTTATTTCCGTCATTATCCACAATCGGTGATGGGAAAAAGAATAATCCATCACGTTTTCGATTCAAATCCCAATTTTTCCCTGACCCTAAGTGATCCATTAAGGAGCGATATTGCATTTTCGGAAAAATTGCCACACTTCGAATACCGGAATTGACCATATTCGAAAGTACAAAATCAATGATGCGATACCGGCCTGCAAACGGCAGTGCTGCAAGCGATCGGTGTGTTAATAAATCTTCCAAATCATCATGGTATGTGGTGGCATCAATGACGCCTAATAGCTTTCTTTTCACGACTTTAGTCCCTCCTGAGTTCTATTAAAAATTGCTGATTCTACCTGGCACCTCTGTGGTTGTTGCTAGATTTTTAATAAGCAGGATATAACCCGCTAAGCATTTCTTGGGTCACGAGAATAATTTCATCATCGAAAGAACGAATAACAGTCCCATCTGGCACTTGCACATCACACGGAACAATCGCCTTTTCAATAAGGCAGTTATTGCCAATGACCGCGTCTGGCATAATAACAGATTCTTTTATGGAAGAGCCTTTTCCAACTGTTACCCCTTGGAAAAGAACCGATTTATCTATTTCCCCTTCAATCGTACATCCTTCATTAATGAGCGACTCTTTTACAATCGCATCCGGTGAAATATATTGCGGCGGTTGATTTGGATTAACAGAATAGATTCTCCAATCATGATCAAACAGGTCCAAATCGCACTCTTCGTTTAATAAGTCCATATTCGCCTCCCAAAGGCTTTGAACTGTTCCAACGTCCTTCCAATAGCCTTTAAACGGATAGGCAAAAAGCTTTTTGTTTTCTTCTAAAAGAAGCGGAATGACGTCCTTGCCAAAATCATGGCTGGAATCTGGATCTCGAGCATCCATTTCTAAATATTCTTTCAGTATATTCCAGCTAAAAATATAAATGCCCATCGATGCTAGATTATTTTTGGGCTCACTTGGTTTTTCGTCAAATTCTACGATTCTCAAATCCTCGTTTGTATTCATAATTCCGAACCGGCTCGCTTCTGCCCAAGGAACCTCAATCAAGGAAATCGTGACATCTGCCCTTTTTTCAATATGGTATTCGAGCATGTTTTCATAGTTCATTTTGTAAATATGATCTCCTGAAAGGATTAATACGTAATCCGGCTGGTATTGCTTCAAGTAATTCAGGTTTTGATAAATCGCACTTGCTGTACCTGTATACCAC
Organism: Neobacillus sp. NRS-1170; assembly: GCF_050468025.1. NCBI lineage: Bacteria > Bacillati > Bacillota > Bacilli > Caryophanales > Bacillaceae > Neobacillus > Neobacillus sp. NRS-1170. The sequence goes on from NZ_JBITPF010000047.1 coordinate 61,949, forward strand.
TTCACTTCGGAAGACTCAGCATATGGAGGTAAAACGGTTACCCCCCCATCCTTTCGGTCAAGGTCCCACGCACTGCCAATTCCAATATAAGAATTTAATAATAGCGGTTGGTATTGTGTTAAAACGCCAACCGTGTCGATGCCGGAGTTTGCACAATTGCTTAATGTAAAATCAATAATTCGGTATTTCCCTCCAAACGGTACAGCAGGCTTCGCTAAATCCTTTGTCAGCGAATTAAGTCTGCTTCCTTTTCCCCCTGCCAACAGCATTGCTACGCACTTTTTCTTTGCCATTTCCTTTTCTCTCCTTTCGTTTTTTAACCGGTCTGATAATATGAAAACCAAATGGTGCAATTGTTAAATTAATTGAATATGGTTTACCATGAAACGGTTCTTCTAACGCCATGATTGTCTTTTTATTAATCAATCCGGCTCCTCCATATTCTTGTTGATCACTATTTAAAATTTCCCGGTATTCTCCTAAATGATTAACTCCAATTTTATAATCCGGGTAGCTGACACCAGTAAAGTTACAAATAATGACTAAATGATCTTCTTCTTTTTTTCCTTTTCGAATGAAGGAAAAAATCGATTGATCACTGTTATTTACATCAATCCATTCAAATCCTTCATGTGTGTGATCCAGCTCATATAGTGGTTTCGAACGCTTATACACCTTCGTCAACACTTTTACATAGGAGTTTAAATCGCGGTGCATGTCATATTCCAGTAAGTTCCAATCTTGTTGTTCCTTATCTTTCCACTCAGCAAACTGCCCTAGTTCGAAACCCATAAATAATAATTTCTTTCCAGGGTGAGCAAACATAAAACCTAGTAAAAGCCTCAGCTGGGCAAATTTTTCCCAGTATTCTCCCGGCATCTTATCTAGCAGCGACTTTTTGCCATGAACCACTTCATCATGTGAAAATGGGAGCATAAAGTTTTCTAGAAAAGCATATAAAAGTGAAAAAGTCACTTTAGAATGCACCTTCGATCGGGAATATGGCGGAGTTTCCATATATTCAAGCATGTCGTTCATCCAGCCCATATTCCATTTATAATCGAATCCCAAGCCGCCGTAGCTGACTGGGGCAGTAACATTAGGGAAATCCGTAGAGTCCTCACCGATCATTAAAAAATGCGGATTATATTCGTGGACCTCTAGATTTAATTTCTTTAAAAAGTTAATTCCATAGGGATTTTCACGTTTTTCACTCGTCCCATTCGGCCAATAAATGATATTGGCGACCGCATCCATGCGAAAGCCATCAATATGGAAATAATCCATCCAAAATTTGGCGTTTGAAATAAGGAAGCTTTGCACCTCACCTTTTCCGAGGTCAAAGTTGGCTGTTCCCCATACAGCATTTTCCCTATCACCTTGATAATGGTAGGAATAAATATGTGTTCCGTCAAAACGATATAATCCATGGTCATCCTTGCAATAATGCCCTGGAACCCAATCCAGGATGACACCAATACCATTCTGATGGCACTGGTCTACAAAATAGCGGAATTCATCGGGTGTTCCATATCTGGAGGTAACCGAAAAGTACCCTGTTCCCTGGTAGCCCCACGAGGCATCGAGCGGGTGTTCGACGAGGGGTAAAATTTCTATATGCGTAAAGCCATGTTCGATTACATAAGGTATAAGCTCTGAAGCAAGTTCTTTATAGGTAAGGAAATCCCCAGTGAGCTTTTTCCTCCAAGAACCTAAGTGAACTTCATAGATGACAGCAGGATCGGATAAAAAGTTTCGGTTTGCTCTCCGATTCATCCAATGGTAATCCTGCCATTGATAATTGTTTAAGGAATAAACGATGGATGCAGTGTTCGGTCGCAATTCAGAATAAAAGGCATATGGATCAGCTTTAAGCAGCGTTTCGCCATATTGTGTTAATATTTCATACTTATAAACACTACCTTCGAGGTCTTGATTAATGATGATAATCCAAACCCCTTCGTCATTTACCTTTTGCAGATCATACCCTTCACCATTCCAGTTATTAAAATCCCCAGTAAGCCTCACCTGCGAGGCATTCGGAGCCCATACGCAAAATCGTGTATAAACTTTATCGGAATTCTTCAAGATATGAGCGCCAAAAAGCTGATGACTTTGAAAAAGATTTCCCTCGTGAAATAAGTGCAACTGATAATCAGTCGGAAACAATGTATTCACTGTCATGGCTCTCCTCATCCCCATTGAAAATATGTATTTCAAAAACCAATTATAAGTGCAAATGAATAATATTCCTTGTAAAACTTTTTTATCTTTTCTGACAATAATCCCTAATTGTTGTCACAATACCCTTTTTTTCGACAGTATTCGACACAAATCAACGATATATCTATCGGTATTCGACAAAAATATATAAAGTTTTTTTGTGAAAAGAAGCATTAATTATTATTTAATTTTCAAAAATTGGATTTTTCCTTGTGCTAGTACAATCTTGAATTTGTAAGCGTTATCAATGTTTTCTGTTATATATAAGGGTGAAATATTGTTATTTTAAAATAATATCAACTCAATTGTTATTCTTATATAACATTTTAAATGTTAACAAAATATTCATGCTTTTCTTTTTACTGGAACGGAATTTTTATTATGATTTATTTAGAGTTCTATAACATGGAGAGGAAGTATGACATGCCATTTAAAGGACGTGTTGAATCAGATGAATTAAAGATGCTAAGAATTTTAAACACTCGGATGGAATTATCAGAGGAAGAAAAAAGACACTATTTGAATCTTGAAAAAGGATATGAAGGTGAAGTAAAGTGATTTATTAACTGAGAAGCTTCAAAACGAGTGCTATACTTTAAATGATTTGCTGCTTAAGAGTAACAATTCAAGTTTCCAGATTGATACAACAATCATTTATCAGGAACCAATTTACCTTATTGATGTAAAAAATTATAATGGTGACTTTATTTACAAAACAGATAGATTGGAATCGATTTCTGGAAGGATATATCCGAATCCATTGGATCAGTTAAATAGAAGTTCCACATTGTTCCGCCAGCTCTTGCAGAATTCTGGATATAATTTTCTTGTAGAGTCTTTTGTTGTTTTTGTTAACCCCGAGTTTACTTTATACCAAGCTCCCCAAAATCTGCCTTTCATTTTTCCGACACAGCTAAATCAGTTCATGAAAAAATTAAATAAGCTTCCCTCAAAACTTAATAATCGTCATTGGAAGCTTGCTGAAAAACTAGTCTCTTTACATCACACGAAGTCACCTTATTCAATGCAGCCAGCTTATGAATACAACCGATGCCGTAAAGGTTTTACTTGTGCAGGCTGCAGATCGTTTGATCTTTCAATTTCAGCAGATAATAGGAGCTTAGTTTGTCTTGTGTGCGGGTACAAGGAAAGGATTGAAGCAACCATTTTACGTAGTGTTGATGAAATTAAGCTATTGTTTCCAAATAAAAAAATCACTACTACTATTGTTCATGATTGGTGTGGTGAGGTTGGGTCTAAAAAGAGAATCAACAGGGTACTGCAAAGAAACTTTAAGGTAATAGGATTCGGGAAATGGACTTATTACGAATAAACTCTCTTTTTCTAGTCCTGGCTGCACTAACCATTATTACGGTCTCGGACGTGCTTTTTTGGTATTGCCGTGTCTTCTATAGAGGATATTGCAGACTTTGTAGCGCCCTTCTGGCATTGCCGTGTCTTTTATAGAGGTTATTGCAGACTCGGCAGCGCCTTTTGGCCTTGCTGTGTCTTCTATCGAGGGTTTTGCGGACTCGGTACCGCCTTTTTGGCCTTTCCGTGTCTCTATGGGGGTTATTGCAGACTCGGCAGCGCCTTTTGGCATTGCTGTGTCTTCTATCGGGGGTTTTGCGGACTTGGCGCGGAGCGTTTTGCCATTGACATGTCTTCTATAGAGGGTTTTGCGGACTCGGTACCGCCTTTTGGCATTGCTGTGTCTTCTATCGGAGGTTTTGCGGACTTGGCGTGGAGCGTTTTGCCATTGCCGTGTCTTCTATAGAGGGTATTGCGGACTCGATACCGCCTTTTTGGCCTTTCCGTGTCTCTATGGGGGTTATTGCAGACTCGGCAGCGCCTTTTGGCATTGCTGTGTCTTCTATCGGGGGTTTTGCGGACTTGGCGCGGAGCGTTTTGCCATTGCCATGTCTTCTATCGAGAGTATTGCGGACGGGTACCGCCTTTTGGCATTGCTGTGTCTTCTATCGGAGGTTATTGCGGACTCGGCAGCGCCCTTTGGCATTGCTGTGTCTTCTATCGGGGGTTTTGCGGACTTGGCGTGGAGCGTTTTGCCATTGCCATGTCTTCTATCGAGAGTATTGCGGACGGGTACCGCCTTTTGGCATTGCTGTGTCTTCTATCGCAGGTTATTGCGGACGGGTACCGCCTTTTGGCATTGCTGTGTCTTCTATCGGAGGTTATTGCGGACTCGGCAGCGCCCTTTGGCATTGCTGTGTCTTCTATCGGGGGTTTTGCGGACTTGGCGTGGAGCGTTTTGCCATTGCCGAGTCTTCTATAGAGGGTATTGCGGACTCGGTACCGCCTTTTTGGCCTTGCCATGTCTTCTATAGAGGGTATTGCAGACTCAGTAGCGCTTTTTGGCATTGCTACGTCTTCTATCGGGGATTTTACGGACTCAGCAGCGCCTTTTTGGCCTTGCAAAGTCTTCTATCAGGGGTTATTGTGGACTCTGCAGCCAATCTTAGCCTTTGCCCTGTCCTCTATTCCTTTTTCAAAACAGTGTCTTATATTGAATTAACATAAAAAAGACTTTTCTATTTCACCCTTTATTTTAATTAAAGGCTTTAACACAAAAAAACTGATGATAATATATCATCAGTTTCTTTGTATGACCCCTACGGGATTCGAACCCGTGTTACCGCCGTGAAAGGGCGGTGTCTTAACCGCTTGACCAAGGGGCCGATTATTGAATTAATATGGCAGAGAAGAAGGGATTCGAACCCTCGCGCCGGTTACCCGACCTACTCCCTTAGCAGGGGAGCCCCTTGAGCCACTTGGGTACTTCTCTATATGGCTCCGCAGGTAGGACTCGAACCTACGACCGATCGGTTAACAGCCGATAGCTCTACCACTGAGCTACTGCGGAATAATATATATGGTGGGCCTAAATGGACTCGAACCATCGACCTCACGCTTATCAGGCGTGCGCTCTAACCAGCTGAGCTATAGGCCCCTAAATGGAGCGGGTGATGAGAATCGAACTCACAACATCAGCTTGGAAGGCTGAGGTTTTACCACTAAACTACACCCGCATGATATGGGGCGGCTGAAGGGAATCGAACCCTCGAATGTCGGAACCACAATCCGATGCGTTAACCACTTCGCCACAGCCGCCATAGAAAAGTTATTTGATTTTTAAAATAAATGGTGGCTCAGGAC